>CAZHHW010000004.1:32717-68757 GCA_964532385.1 uncultured Gammaproteobacteria bacterium
GTCACAACCTGCATCAGCACGAGTTGTTCAGCGATGAAGCCCTGATCGATTTACTGGATCGTTTTCCGCGCGAGCACCTGTATGCGCTGACCATGGGTGAAGATCCCGCGCGCACCGACGGCAACCGTCTGGCATTGCACGACGGCGTGAGCGGCGCGGAGTTGCTGCGAGCGGTCAAGAACGGACGCCTGTGGCTGAATATCACGCGCGTGGACCGCGCCGATGCGCGTTACCGCGCGTTGATCGATCAAATGTATGCGCAGCTCGCCGCCCAAGCTCCCGATTTCGCACCGATTGCAAGCCAAGGCACCTTGTTGATTTCGTCGCCGCATGTGCTGGTTTATTACCATGCCGACGGTCCGGCCTCGGCGCTCTGGCATATTCGCGGCCGCAAACGTGTGTGGGTTTATCCGGCGCTGGACGAACGTTACATGCAGCGCGAACTGCTCGAAGATATTTTCGCCGGGGTGCGGCATGAGTATCTGCCTTATGAGCATGCTTATGATCAGGCCGCGGTGGTTTACGATCTTGAACCCGGACAGTGGGCCACCTGGCCGCAGAATGCTCCCCACCGCGTGACCAATCTCGACAGTGTGAATGTGTCGCTTTCGACCGAGCACTTCACGCGCCAGAGCCGCTGGCGTGCGCGCGTCTATACCGCCAACCGGTTCTTTCGCACCCGGCTGGGCGTGCGGAATTTGTCGGCCAGTGAAAATGGTCCGGCGGCGGTAATGAAAACAGTAGTTCACCGTTTGGCCAGCAAAGCGGGACTTGACCCCTTGCAGATCAAGCGCCATGTTCCTTCGCTGCGGATCGATCCCGATGCCCCAGGAGGCGTAGTCGCGCTCGATACTATGAGCCGGCCCGTACCGTCGATTGATTGAGGTACGCTGCTTCAGCTCACTGGAAGAGGCTGCGTTTCTGCGCGACCGGATCAACGCGCTGAACTGGGCAAGCATGCGTCCCGATCCATTTTCGACTTTCGAGTTTTTTGAAAATTTTTTGCAGCACGACGCGGACTATCTGCGCGGACGGGGCTTGCGCCTGTGGTTTCTGGCCGCCTTCGAGGCGGAGCACCTGATCGGTTACATGGCGCTCAAGCAAGTCACGCATCACGTCATGGGACTGCGCGCCGACAAATTGGATTTTCTGGTGACGCATGATGCCGACCGTCCGCAATTGGTGGCCGCTTCACAACATGCTCTAGGCGTCAGCGAGGCGTTTTATACCTATTTGCTGGGGCGCAAGCACGAATGGAGCTTTCTCGAATTTCGCCAGCAGGAGGCGGCTTCGCCGCTGTTCCCGCCGCCCGCCGCCGTTAATCTGCGCGAGTACTGGGTCGACCAGTGGCCGGGCATGGACAACGGCACCATCGCCATTCAGTGGGATTCATTGGCGGCGTATTTCAAATCGTTCTCAAAAAAATTCCGCTCCAATGTGAGCCGTCAAATGCGCAGTCTGCTGGCTGCCGGCGAGGTGGAATATCTGGTGTCCTCCGATCCGGACACCACCCCGGCGTTGTTCGAGCTGTATCGCAGCATCGAGCAACGCAGCTGGAAATCGCATGCGGGCACGGCCATCGGCCGGCATGCGCGCTGGAACGAATACTTCAAAGGTTTACTTGCCGCCGGCCAGCCCACGCGCATGTCGATTCACGTGCTGTTGCTCGACGGTCTCCCGATCGCGGGCCTGATCACCGGCGCCTTCGAGAAAGGGCTCTATGCTTTACATATTGTTTCCGATAAATCGATGAGCCGGCTGGCGCCCGGTTCGGCGGTGTTATTGATGAGCATGCGAGCCGCCATTGAGGGTGCGTACACGTTCTTCAATCTGCTTTCAGGGTTTGGCTACTACAAGGCGCGCTGGCAGGCGCGCATGACTGAAACCCGCAATGTGCAAATCTACCGGAGAGGCACCCCGTTTTTCTGGCATCGCTTGCTGGGCGACTGGAAGCGCAAGATATTTCCGCGCGCGGCGGCGCACCACGGTGCGCTGCTTTACAACCCCGTGCGCCGCGAGTTGGATGAGCATGATCACACTGCGGAGTCCGCTTCCACCGCGGAACCCAAGCCGCTCTTGTCCGCCGCGGAACGCGAGCGCATCGCCGCGTTGATTGCCCAAGTTCGCCAAGGCCGGGGTGAATTTCTTTCCGCCGCGGAACTGGCGGCGGTGATGCCGTTCGAAACCCAGCGGACGGTACCCAAAGCGGGACCGCTGGCGCGGACGCCACCCGCATCCGCCCCTCAGGCTTGCTGGGCTCCAGGCTCCACGGGCACGGTGTTGGTCTCGCGCAATGAAAGGAGCACGATGCCGATCACATTGCAGACCTCGCCGGCCAGCACCCCCAGCAGAGCACCCGCGGTGCCGAATTGGGACATGCCCCAGTAGCTGACACTGAGCGATAAAACGGCGCTGAGCAGCACCAGTGAAGTCAAGAAGCGGAACCTGCCGCGTACCACCAGCAGGTAAATAAGTTGGTCGCGCACCACCATGACCAGAAATATCAGCGACCACAGGATCAATAATTCATCGCGCTGGGCAAATTGTTTTTTGAGCACCATGTCGAAAATCCAGTCGCG
Source organism: uncultured Gammaproteobacteria bacterium (assembly GCA_964532385.1). GTDB lineage: Bacteria > Pseudomonadota > Gammaproteobacteria > SG8-11 > SG8-11 > UBA6921. The sequence goes on from CAZHHW010000004.1 coordinate 35,297, forward strand.
CAGCACCCAGAGCGTCGCGAAATAACACACCGCGATCCCGGCCATGCCCAATCCGAACAACATCAGACGGCGCCACAACAGCGATGCGCCATGCGTATGCAGCCAGCCCGAGGCCAGCGGCAGCATCAGCGTGCCGATGCCGGACGACAGCAGGTTAACCGGCATGACCAGCACGCGCGTGGCGGCAATCGCCGCGACGGCGGTGACGTCCAAGGTGCCGGCCACCAAATAGGTATAGCCCTGACTGAACGACCAGTGGATCGCGGCGCCCGCCGTCGACCATGCCGCCAACGGCGCAATCTGCATCAGGATGTGCGGCGCGCCTTGAATATTCCACGGTTCATGACGATGCAATGATTTCGACAGGAAGATGCCGCTTGCCATGGCCGCGAGGCCCAGCACGAAAATCGCCGCAACCGCCGGTGCCGAAGTCAAGGTCGCGAAAAACACGCCGCCCACCATCAGCACGACATAGAACGTATCGGTGCGCAGCACGTCCTGAGGACGGCGGTGGGCGAGTAATACCATGCGAAAATATTCGCGGTTGAGAATCGCAAGCGCGGCGGCGATGGTGGTCAAGGCAAGGGGTCCGGTCTGTGCATTAAGCACACCTGAGTACCACAGCGCCGCGACGATCATGGCCGTAATCCCGGCCAGCAGAAGCTGGAGGCGGCGTTGTTCGCGATACAGTCCTCCCACCAGGTCGCCGCGCTGCGGGCGATCCAGCAAGGTCATGCGGCTGACCAGGGCAGGATTGAAAAAAGCGTTTTGCAACGACACCAGCAGAATGATGGCGCTGGAGGCCAGAATAAAGTAACCGTATTGCAGATCGGTGGTATGGCGGATCAGGATCAGCCCAATGCCGAAACTGGCCGCCGAAATCAGCGTCTGGCTGACCACCGCGCTGCTGAGCAGGCGTGCGAATGCAAAATGTTTGCGATGCCGTTCACTCACGATTGTTCCCGCTTGGTACGAACCCACTCCTGCGCCGCGCGCGCGCGCACCATGAGCAGGACTTTCCAGGCCACAAAGAACGGCGCGCGGGCCAGATCCAGCAGACCGCGCCAACCCAGTCCGCTCAGTTGCCAGCCGCGCAGCACATACAGCAGCAAGCTGAGGCCGCAGGCGGCCGCCAGCCAGAACCAGATCGCCAGGGCGGGATCCCACCACATCGCCAGGCTGGCCAGTACCAGCAGCAACGCGATGTTCATGGCGATGTAGGACAAAGGCAAGACCAGCAGATCAAGTGCCAGATCCAGACATACACGGCTGCCGCGGCCCACGGCCGCCTGGAATAACGGCAGGGTTTTCGAACGGATGAGCTGGAAGCGGCCTTCCTCCCAGCGCTGCCGCTGGCTGCGCGAGGCTTCTTCTCCGGTCACCATCATCGCGGCCACATAGGCTTCGTCGACATAATGCACGCGCTGATCGGCCAGGCCCAGATCGATTCCATATTCGAGATCTTCGGTCAGCGAAAAGGCAAGATAGGGCACTTGTGTGAGCAGCAGGTGGGTGATGCACCAGCCGTTGCCGCGTATGCCGCAGGAAAGCCGCAAGCGTTCGCGCCCGCGCGATCGCACCTGATGAAACGACGCCATGGCGATGGCCATGAGGCGGGTGCGCCACGAGGCCTGCGCATTCAGCACGCCGTAATGCGCCTGCATGACCTTGGCGCCGTTTTCGATGCGCGCGGCGAAGGCTTCCAGCAGATTCGGCGACACGCGCGTGTCGGCATCCACCACCACCACGGCATAGGCCCAGCCCTTTTTTTGGCTGACCTGAAATGCAAAATCCAAGGCATAGCCTTTGCCGCGCAGAGTTTTATTATTGCGCTCCAGCACTTCGGCACCGGCGGCGCGCGCCAGCGCCGCGGTCGCATCGGTGCAGTTGTCGGCCACCACCAGAATGCGGAAGCCGTCGGCCGGCCAGTCGAGTTTGCGTAAACTCGCCACCACGCCTTCGATGACGGCGGCCTCGTTGTGCGCCGGCACGATCACATCGAAACGCAGGCGCCGCGACGAACGCAGCATCCACAGCGGTTTCTGCGACAGCAGGGTGAATAAAAGCAAATACAAGCTGACGGCGATCGCCGGTAGCGCCAGTGCGAACAAGATCAGATGCACCACGCTGGTCATGTCGCCTTACCTCCATATTCGCGATAGTGCCAACCCAGGAAGATCGACATTTTGCCAAGATTGGCGGACAACTTAAGCAGCCAATACACCGCGTGATGCCCGCCGCGCGGCCACGATATCAGGGCCAATCCCGCCGCGGCACCCGATTGCGCGAGGGCTTGCATGAAAAAGCGCGCGCGTCCCGCCGTGGATAACGGCCCGTAGCGTTCCGTCAAACAATGACGTGCAAAGTCCTGACCCCCACGTAATGCCCGCAGCAGCAGCCAGCGCAGCGACAGCCGAGAATTTTCGACCGGTTCGTGCACAATGGCTTCGTCGCACCACACGATGCGCGCGCCTTGCAGCACCAGGCGGCTGAGCAGATCGCCGTCTTCGCCGCCGGTCAGGCCGTACGCCGGATCGAACGGCGTGGGAGTCATACGCAACAGCGAAGCGGCCAACAGCACATTGCCGAAACGCAGCTTGTTGGGCGGAATCACGGCACCGGTTTTCATGCGCGACCAATCGTAAAAACGGCCGTTGCGAATCCACGCGGGCGCATGGTCGGGGAGCACCGGATCGACCGGCCCCAGCGCGCCATCGGCGCCGTAATGGGTCACCGTATCGGCGAGCAGTTTCAACCACGAAGCCGGCGCGCGTTCGTCGTCATCGATGAACGCAATCCAATCGCCGCTGGCCAGCGCCACGGTGCGATTCCGCGTTAGCGAAATATTTTTCACCGGTTGAATGTCGTAATGAATCGGAAACGGCGTGCCCAGCTCGCGTCTTTTCTCCACCACGGCGCGGGCGCTGCCGCTGGCGTCGTTATCGACCACCACGACTTCAAAAGGCAGCAGTTGTTGTTTAACCAGATCGTCGAGCAACGCGCTCAAGCGTTCGGCGCGGCGGTAGGTGGCAATGCACAGGCTGATGTTCATAACGGCGGCTTGCTGGACGCCCGGTCCAGCCGCTGGGCGGAGTTCCAGGCCGTGGCCAATTCCTGGCGCGCCCGGTATAAATTCCATGCCAGCAATGCCAGGGCGGTGCCGCTGAGCAGTGAAGCGAAACCTTGCGTAAAGCCAAGTAACGCAGCGAGCACCACGAAGAACAGCAGGCGCGTCAAATGAAAGGGCGCCTCCGGCCATTCTTTACCGCCCAGCCGGTACAGGTAATACGGCACCCATTTGGCCAGCACGTGCGCGCCCAGCGCCGCAGCGCCGATCAGACCGATTGGGACCAATGCGATAAACGCGGCGCTGCGCGCGAACTGCAAGCCCGCGAACATCCAGATACGCGTGCCTTTGTCAAAACGGTTGTAAAGCGTAAACCAGCCGTGCGTGCCCAGTAATACCGCGCCCCACACGGCGAAATCGGCGGGTACCGGCGCCGCCGGCCAGCGCAATAAAAAAATCGCGGCCGCGCCGCACAGCACCGCCCACAGCCAGGGTTGAAACCGCGGGGTGGCGACCGGCGAATCTCGAAATGCCGCGCTGAGTTTGGGCTTGGCCTCGAAGCGCGCCGCGATCAAATCGTTATCGACGTAGCCGCGTTCGTAAATCGCCCAAAAGGACACCAACAAGAACAGCAAACCCGCGACATGCAGCGCCGGCATCGCGGCCAGGGCGATCGAGCTCAATACCCAGACCGCGAAATCCTCCTGCAAAATGCCGCGTACGATATAACGCGCGCCGGGCCGCTTGACATGTGTCAAGTACTGGCCCGGCATATATACGCTGCTCAAGGCGTGCTGATGGCGCGCTTCCGGCCACACGGCACGCAAAGGCCGTGCGCATGCGTCGAGCAGGGTAAGATCCTGCGCCGAATCGGTCAGCACCAGCGCGCGGCGCACCGTATCATTCCCCAGCGCGCACACCACCAGTTGCAGTTTTCCATCGCGGCGGTCGGCGAAGGTGGTCCAGCGCGCGGCGACGATGCGCGCTTGCGGCAGGCCCAGCGCCGCCACCAGCGGCGTGACGATGGTCTGAAAGCCCACCGTGGCGATGATCGGCGTAGTGCCGGGTGTTTGCAGGGCGGCCATAAGACGCAGATTGGTGAAGTTTTTGGCCAGCTCGGCGACTTCGTGCTTCCAGCGATATTTGGTCCACGGCAGGCAGATGGAGATGAGCCGCACGCGCCATACATCGCGGGTGGTTTCGCCGCCGGTCCAGCGCCAGGGCTTGATGACATCCAGCATTCTCATCAACAACAGCGCGAACAGCCGGGGACGCGCCGAGTCGATGAAATCTTCGGTGGAGTTGCGCAGATACAAGGTCTCGTCCAGGTCCAGCAACACCGGACCGCGGTGAGTCAGGATCGCACCAATGGCTGTTTCCGGGGAAACATCGTGCGGGGTGACGGCTTCAGCGCATTTCATGGCGTACCTACGGAAACTAGAGGAGATGCCGGCGCGTGCGCCGCGGTTTTTTGGTGCAGCCGCTGGCGCAGTTTGGCGCAGGGCAGTTCAATCCAGCGGCGCATCGGTTCCGCCACAGCTAATGTCAAGACCGCGCCCGCCAGCGTCATTGCGACCCAGTTCAGCTCCGGCCAGTGTTTGGCGAGCCCGGTCAGAATGACATGATGGGAAAGATAAATGGTGTAGGAAATGGTTCCGATGTACATCACCGGTTTGGCATTCAGCCAGCGAAATGGCTGCTGTTGCGCGCGCGCCACCGCCAGATAAATCAAAGGCGCGATTGCCAGGCTTTGCAGCGTGTAACGCGCCGTGAGACGGAAAATATCGTCGCGATAAAGCAGGGTTCCCGCCAACACCGCGATGCACAGCAGGGCGAGCGCCCAGTCGTTACGCAGGTTCGGCGCGGGCACCGGGTCCAGCCACGGATTACGCAGCAGGGCCATGAGACAACCGATCAAAATCGCGTCGATGCGCGTGTCGGTCGCCATCAGCAGATAGGATTCGGAAGCGCCATGAAACACCAGCCAGTAACGCCAGGCTAAAACCGCCACGCACAGCAGCGAGAGCAGCGTGGCAGATACGCCGGCACGGCCGATGCGCAGCAATAACGCGGCGATGGGTGGATAAAACACGTAATAGTGTTCTTCGATCGAGAGCGACCAGATCACGCCCAGACCCGCGGGCAGGCCGTCGAAATCATGCGCGATCACGAAATAATTACCGAAGTAAAACAGCGCGGACAACAACCCGCCGGTAGTGAAGTTGCCATCGATGACGGCGAGGGCGGCCAGCATACCGGTCGCCGCGACCACAATAAACAACGGCGGCATCAGCCGTAGCAGGCGGCGCAAATAAAAACCGCGGTAACTAATTGCACCGCTGCGCGCGTGTTCGATGCGCATCAAGGTGGTGATGAGATACCCGCTGAGTACGAAAAAAATAGTCACGCCCAGCCCGCCGGGGATGATTTTTTCCAGACCGCTGTGGGCGAAAAACACCAGCATCACCGCAATCGCACGGATACCGTCGAGGGACGGAATGGCGCCGGAAGGATAGGCGGGACGGGTTTGGGCGCCGGTCATGACATCATGCTCCTTCGCGCGTGATGGTTTTTTGCGCCAGCGACAAATCCAAGCCGTGGACCGGCTCGCGCGCGGGATAGCGGGGTTCGCCAAAAATCATGCGCAGGCGGTATTCCAGCAGCGCGCGCGCCAGCGCCATGGTCGCCAGGGTCATGATGACAAAGTCAACACTGAGTACGCTGAACCAGTGCGATTCGGACAGATTCGTGATCGCCTGCTGAAAGAACAGCGCCAGATACAATGCGCCCTGATTGCGATCGACGCTCATCAAAAGCAATGACTGCCGCACATAGGTGGCGATGTAAGCGATCAGGCAGAGCAAACCGGCCCAGCCCAGATCATTGACGATCTCCAGATAGCCATTGTGCGCGGAACCGGGATAAAACTCGTTCATGCGTTCGACGAAGACATAGGCATCGGTCCCGACCACCGGACCGGATGTCCAATAGGCTCCATAACCGGTGCCCAGCAGCGGGTGTTGACTGATATGTTCGGAGACGATGGCCCAGATGTCGGTGCGTCCCGTCAGCGTCACGTCCTTGCCGGTCAGCGACGAAATGGGCGCCATCAAGGCGCCCCAGCCGGGAATCAGATTCAGAATCGCCAGTGCGTACACCAGCAGCATCGCCACCAGCGTTGCGACCAGGTAGGGGATATAAGGCCGCCAGCTTTCAGGCGTGCGCACCAAGATCAACAGCAAGCCCATCACGAATAAGGTAGCCGCCAGCGAGGTGGAGCTGCGCGACAGGATCAGGCAGGCCGCGGCGATCAGCATGCCGGCCAAGGCCGGCAGAAATTTGCTTTCACGCGCAAGCCAGGCATGAAACCAGAGAATCAGCGTGATCGAAGACAAACCGCCCAAACCATTCTTGTGATTGGCCAGTCCGCGCCACGCGCCCAGCAGCTCGGCGGAAGTTTCCTGATGAATCGCAAGCTTCGGAAAAAGCACACCGAAAACAATCGAGCCCAGCAGCATCAGGGTGAGCATCGGCCGCACCACCTCCTGATAGCGCCGCGCGCGCCAGCCCATCAACACGAACGCGATGCCCACCAGCAAGATGGTGTTCATCCGCACCAGGCGGCGCACGGTCAGCGAAGGATCGATGGACCAGGCCACGCTGGCCACCGCCAACATCGCCAGTAACAATAAAAATGGATTGAGCATGCGCACTTGCAACCAGGCCAGGCTGCCGCGCCAGAAGATGATGAGCGCACTGAACAACAACAATCCCAGCCATAACGCGCGGCTGATGGTTCCGCCCGAGCTGGGCGCATCGGTCGTGGCGCTGAGACTTTGATAATCAAAACCATCGGGCACGATCATCAGGACGATCAGCACCCATACGATCCCGGTGAGAAAGAAGGAGTACTGGTCGTCGGGCAACCACGAGGTGGTGGTGGAGCGCATGGTGTTCGGTGTCTGTAAATGCATAGCCATGGCTTCTAAAAACAGGTTGTAGCGGTGTCGTTATCGCCGGTTGACCGGCCTATAGGAATTTAGAAATGACTGATTACGGCACCCAGAATTTGCGAGCGGGTGGCCGCCAGACGCCGCAACATGTCCTGCATTTCCTTGTACGGCGTGTATTGCGCGCGGCTCAATGCCAAAACGCGGCCCACCAGACTTGCAATCACCAACCCATCCGAAAATAGCTTCACCGGTGCGGTATCGATCACTATGAATTCAAAGTTGTCGCGCCAATCGTCGACCATCGCGGCGAAATTACTGCTGGACAGCAACTCGAGCGGATTGTTCGGTACCGCACCCGCGGTCAACACCGACATTGCCGGCAGGCCCTCGACGGTATGAAATTGGGGAGCCACGCCATATTTAATGGCATGCGAAAGCCCCAGGTGATTTTCGGTGCCGAACAGCAAATGCTGTTGGGGACGGCGCAAATCGGCATCGACCAGCAAGGTCGGGCGCCCGATTTGAGCGAATGAAATAGCCAGTTCGGCAGCCAGCAGAGAGCGTCCTTCGCCCGCACACGGGCTCAAGATCGCGACACTGTCACCGCGCTCCATGGACTCGCGCCGCAACAACAGCTCGGTGCGCAGCGCGCGGATTTTCTCGCAGCGCGGATCATAGGGATCGTGCGCGATAAGCAAGCGCTCATCCGGCTCCACCATGTACTCGATGGGTGTAATTTCGGATGCGACTTTCGGTGTGCGCTGGGGGCCGCCTTGATGCACAGGATGTTGCTTGTCGCGTGCGGGCTGACTCGCGGTTTTGATGCTCATGCCGTCGTCCTCATGGGTAATGCTCCAAATTCCACCAGGACCGGAATGCCGTGGTGGCGTTCAACATCGTCGCGGCAGCGCACGCGGCGATTGAATAATTCATACGCCAGCGGAATACCCAGGCTCAGAAATAAAGCGGCCATCGTGCCCAGCAACATTCCCGTCAGCATCTTGGGTTTGGTGGGTTTCACGGGTGGTGTCGCGCGGCTGACAAAGCTGATATTCGAATTACGGCCGCTGGAAGCGAACACCAATTGGTCATAACCTTCAAGCGCGCGTTTGTAGACGGTTTGCGCGGAGTCGAGCGCAAGCAGATATTTCGCCGCTTCATCGTGCAGCTTGCCATTGGCAAGTACTTTGGCGCGCTGGTCCGCCACCGCTTGTTCGAGTTTCTTCTCCATCTGCTCGCTCGCACGCAAGCCTTCCGATGCATTGGTGATATAACTTTGCATCGCGGCATCGAGGGAGCGCTTGTTGGCTTCAATTTGCGAACGCAGTTCCATGACTTCCGGATGCCGCGACGTGTACATGGTATTGAGCTGGGCCAGACGCGCTTTTTGCGTGGCGAGCTGCGTTTTCAGCGTTTGCACCAGGCTTGAAGACAGCACCTGATCGTTGTTCGACTGGTTGCCGGCGGCGCGTGCCTGCGCGGCGCGGCGCGCATTCTGTGCTTCGAGCAAGCGTCCCTCCAGCGTCGCGAGCAGCACCACATCGACGTTGGTTTTGTTGCCTTCATCGATCAAACCGTTGAGCTGATGAAACGCGGTGACTTGTTTCTGAGCCTGGTCGACCTTGCTTTTCAGTTCGATCAATTGCTGCTCGTAATACTTGGCACGTTCGCCGGGCGGGCCGGTGGAGCGCTGATGGTCCTGCTCCCTGTAAACTTCAGCGACCGTATTCGCGATCAAGGAAGCTTCGCCGGGATTATTCGCGGAAAAATTCACATAGATGAGTTGATTGCCCTGCTGGCCCTGATAAATCGCCAGATTCTTGCGCAGTTTTATGGCGACCCATTCAGTCATCGTGCCTTGGCCGCTGTAGCCGCGCGTGTAGTTCTTGTTCTCGATTAACTTGAGCCGGTCGATGACGGAGAATAACGCTTCCTGGGTTTGCATCAGCTCCATTTGCGTGGCGATGTAACTGCCCAATTGGCCGACGGGTAATTCCTTACCGTTTAACGGATCGTTAACCTCGTAGTTCACCATCAAGGTGGTGGTGGCGGTGTACGTGCGCGGCAATAAAAACATGACTAACGCGACCAGGGACAGCGCCAGAAAGAAGATCAGCAGGCTCAGTTTCCGATACGCTTTGATAATCGAAAAAATTTGCGCCAAGGACAGACCGGGATTAATAAAATTCAGCGGAATCGCCGAAGTGGTCAGCGACATGGGCATGTCGCGGGATAACAACGGCAAATTATGCGGGCCGGCGTTCATGGATAGTCCCTTCGCAGGCGAAGCGGCAGAGCCGCGGAAATCACGACCTTGAATAGACAGCGGAGAATGTTTTGGCCCCTCGTACCGGATACATCCATGAGACCCCGCAACATCGATCCGTCCACAAATTCAAGTTCGTGTATGAAGCTAAGCTTTTTAGAGGATTCATGCCGCAGGGTCTGTACGTTGTCGAACACAGTTTTTTGTGAACGCTGCATAGGGCTTACCAATTCCGGGCGGCGGCAAAAGCCGCAATCTGCTGCGCGACCAGGCCGTAACCTTGGTCGTTCAGGTGTTCATTGTCGTTGCGCAGGGAATAGGGCGGGACATCGCTGTTGTAGTCGCGCACGTCCTGAGGATTGGCGGAGTCGTAATGGTTTACCAGGATTTTGCGGATATCGAGAAAATGGCTCCCGTAAGTCGCAGCCAGGTCGGCATTGATCTGCGCCAGTTGATCGTAAGACGAGGTGCCGATCCCTTCATCGCCGGCATTCAACAAGCTCATGACGATATATTTGTCCGTGGACAGGAAGGCCACCGACTTGGCGATGTCGGATTTAACCGCCGCCGGATCGTAAAAATTGTTTTGCCCCATCCAGAAGACATTGAGCTGCGCTTCGCGGGCAAAAGTGTCGGGATGAAAAGGCGTCGAAGCGGGGATCGATTCCACGCTGCCGATATCGTCACGCGTGAAAACCAGGCGCGGATTATGAGTGCTGCCGGTTTCTTCGTAGCTCAGGGTGCCGTGAAAACCATTGACTGTGCCGGTGATCGGGCCGGGGCCTTCGGCGGTGATCGGGAAAGTCGATTCCGCTTGCACCACCACCGGACCGGACGCCGGCAAGAGATTGTTTGGGAACGTCAATAAGGCCGGAGCGCCGCCTTCACGCGCGGCGATCTGATCGCTGGTCTGTCCGGAAACACCGCCATTATAAGTCGTGCGGCCGGTGAGCGATTGCAGTTGCGCCGGGTAACTCCAATCTGGAGTGGAGGCGCCAATGCCTGACGTGGTGCTGTCTCCCCACACGACGATTTCCGCAGTGCTGGTGCCGCTGCCTGTACCCGGATTCACCGGTGGAAATCCGCCATTCCCGCTGGAGCCCGTTCCAGTATTGGAAGGATCAGAGGAAGGATCTGGGATGGGGTCCTCTGCGACCGTGGTACCGGTGGACCCGCCTTCAGTGCAGGACGTGAATACGACGAATATGAACGCGCAAAGTGCGGTAAACACCACACCCGCCAAATCGGCCCTCCAGGTTTTGCTGGTTACATCTTCCACAATGGTTTCCCTCACGGCATTTGCAGGCGGATTTGCCCGGCTGGTTTTTCGTTATGCAATAGCGAATTTTCGCATTGAAGATTTTTATAGAAATTCTGCGCGGGGTCTGTACGCCGTCAAACATAGATCGCGGCAGGTGATTATGTACGTCCGCGTACAGACCCGCGATTTTCGCTCGCCTATCGTTTGCGCTGGTATCTCTATGCGGGGTGGGACCGTCCAGGATCTTCTACGGCCATCTCTTCGATTAATGATGTTCAACGAAAATGTAGGCGAGCCAAATGGTGCCTCTCACACTTGCCTTGCCCCGAATCGCCGGTGCCACTACGCATGGACACTGAACTCAATCTCCGGGGAGGTTTCCGCAGGGATGCGGCTTCCGTTAATTACGCCCACACGTCGGCGGTGTTGAAACGTCGGCTCGAACAGATGGAGGAAACCCAGCAATTCCCCTGCACACCCGCGCAACGGCGATTGTGGCTTTTGAATCAACTCGATCCGGATTATCCGGCCTTGAACATTGCGGTGCGCTGGCGTCTGGAAGGCAAGGTGTTTAACGGGAATCTGGAAAAAGCCTTCAGATTGATTATTGCCCGGCATCAGGTGTTACGAACCAGTTTTGCCGATACCGGCGGCGAGCTTGTGCAAAGGGTTGTGCCGCAGGTTGCTTTTCGAATTCCTATTATCGATCTGACCACGTTGCCGGAGGCGGATGCATTGCACGAGGCCGAGCGCACCGCGCGTCTGGAAGTGCGTACGCCCTTTGATTTGTCAACACCGCCACTGTTGCGTGTCACGCATTTGCGTCTGGCGAAAAACACATCGGTTCTGCTGGTCACGCTGCACCGCATCGTGAGCGATTATGAGTCGATGCGTATTCTGCAGCGGGATTTGAACGATATTTGCGCCGCGTTCCATCGCGGGCATCCACCGGATCTGCCCACATTGCCGATCAGCTACGGCGATTTTTTAAATCGGCAGAGCGGGCCGGACGACCCGGCACAGCAGGCCAACATTGATTTCTGGAAACGCACGCTGCAAGGGGTGCGGCACTTCGAGATTCAGCCCGACTATCCCCGTCCGCAAATGTTAACCGCGAACAGTAATATCGCGCCGCTCGCGCTGAAAGCTGAATTGTTCCAGGAGCTGACCCAGCTTGCGCACAATCATGGCAGTACTTTATTCACGGTGTGCCTGACGGCCTTGCTGACGCTGCTGCACCGCTATACGGGCGAAACCGATATTGCCATCGGCAGCGAATTTTCCGGCCGCGATGCCGATGATCTGAAAAATCTGCTGGGCCTGTTCAGCAACACCGTGGTGCTGCGCAACGATCTGTCGGGCGACCCGGATTTCGTTGCGCTGCTGACGCGTGTCCGCGACAGCGTGGCGGCAAGCCGGCAGCATCAGTCGATCGCACCGGAAAAGTTGGTTGAAATTGTCATGCCTCAGCGCGATCTGAGCCGGAATCCGTTATTTTCTGTCAATTTTATTTTTCAACCTCAGGCTCCTGTAAAGAATGGCTGTGCGACCAGTTTCACACTGATGCCCTTGCCCGCGTGCTCGGCGGGTGCGATTTGCGATCTGAACTTCATGCTGGCCGAAGGGCCGGAAGCCTGGCAAATATCATGCGAGTTCAATACCGACCTGTTTGATCAACAAACCGTCGCCAGGCTATTGAATCAGTTCACCACGCTGTTGCGCACCGTGACGGCCGATCCTTGGCAAAAAATTTCCCGCCTGACGATTATCGACGAGGCCGAACGCCGCGCGTTGCTGGTGGAAAACAACCGTACCAGCGCGATCTATCCCAAGCATTTGACTTTTCCGCAGATTTTCCAGACTCAGGCGGCGCGTGCGCCGGACGCGATTGCGCTGGTGTGCGGGGAGCAGACCTTGACTTATCGTGAGCTCGACAGCGCGTCGAACCGTTTGGCGCATGAACTGCGCAGGCGCGGTATCGATCCCGCCAGCCGGGTCGCGGTATTTCTGGATCGTTCGGCCGAACTGGTGGTGGCGTTGGTGGCGATTCTCAAATCCGGTTGTACTTACATTCCGCTGGATCCGGCTTATCCCGCCGAACGCCTGGGCCACGTCTTCGAGAATTCGCAACCGGCGGCGGTCATTTCCCGCACCGCGTTGCATGCGCGCCTGGCGCAAAGTTCCATACCCGCGATTCTATTGGATGCGGATGCGTTGCTGATCTCCGAACAAAGCGCCGAGTCTTTACCACCCGCCGCTTTGCCCGAGGATCCCGCGTACATTATCTATACTTCAGGATCGACGGGCCGCCCGAAAGGCGTGGTGGTGCCGCACCGCGGTTTGGTTAATCTTATTTATGCGATGCGTTATCAGCCCGGCTTGACGCATGAAGATACCGTGGTGTGCGTCACCACGATTTCTTTCGATATCGCGGTGATGGATTTGTTTCTGCCGTTGGCGTTCGGTGCGAAACTGGTTTTGGCCCAAGAACACGAGCGGATGGACGGCGCCGCGCTGTTCTCGTTGTTGAAGCAGCAGCAGGCCACCTTCATGCAAGCCACGCCGGTGACCTGGCAGCTTTTGCTCGAAGCAGGCTGGTGCGGTCAACCGGCGCTCAAGATGTTGTGCGGCGGTGAAGCGCTGACGCGCAAGCTTGCTGAAAAATTGCTGCAATGCGGCGGTGAACTTTGGAATATGTATGGGCCGACCGAGACCACGGTATGGTCTTCGGTGTTGCAGGTGGAGTCCGGAGCAGGTCCTGTTCTGATCGGACCGCCGATCGCCAACACGCAGTTTTACATCCTCGACAGCCATCAACAGCTTGTGCCGCACGGTGTGCCCGGTGAACTTTTCATCGGCGGCGATGGCGTGGCCCTGGGCTATTTCGATCTGCCCGCGATGACGCGCGAAAAATTCGTTGCGGATAAGTTCGGCAAGTATGCCGGGGCCAAGCTGTACCGCACCGGCGACATGGTCAGAATGAAACAAGGCGGCTGCATGGAATATCTGGGCCGGACTGATCATCAGATCAAATTGCGGGGATTTCGCATCGAGCTGGAAGAAATCGAAGCCGTGGTGTTGCGGCATCCGGCGATTACCGAAGCCGTTGCCATTCTCGCGCAAGATGCCGCCGGAGAAGGGGCGATTTGGGCTTATGCGGTGGCGACGCCTGCGGCACGGCCGGAAGCCGAAGCCTTGAGCGGGGAATTGCGCGCCAATCTCATGCAATCCTTGCCGGTGTACATGGTTCCCGCGGCGGTCGTGATGCTCGATGCATTGCCGCGCACGCCGAACGGCAAGATCGACCGGCGCGCGTTGCCTGTGCCCGCGCCGGCCGCGCCTAAAAGTAAAGAACCAGCACAACTTCTCAATGAAGTGGAACGCCGGCTGGCTTTGATCTGGAGTTCGATTCTGGGCTTCGAAGCGATCGACAAGCACGCGGATTTTTTTGAAGTGGGCGGGCATTCTTTGCTGGCGGCACGGTTGTTGGCGCGCATCGAGGCGGAATTCGGGCAACGCCTGAGTCTGTTGACCCTGTTTAAAGTGCCGACCATCGCCGCGCAGGCCAAGCTGCTGATGCAAAGCGATCAGCGCGAATACGATTTCAGGCAGGTGGTCCGGCTACAGCCGGAGGGGTCGAAACTGCCTTTGATCGCCATCCATAATACGGGTGTTTATTACTACCACATGTCCAAACGCCTCGGCTCGGACCAGCCGCTGATGGCGCTCCAGCTGTTCGATCCTTCGATCGCGCGCACGCGTTTGCCACAAACCATCGAAGAGATTGCCGCTGAATACGTGCAATTGATTTATCAATTTCAAACCGCTGGACCTTACCAATTGATCGGCTGGTGCGTAGGCGGGGTGCTGGCCTTCGAGGTGGCGCGGCAACTGGTGGGCGCAGGGCATGAAGTTTCACTGCTCGCCATGATCGATTCCTGGGCTCCGGGTCACCGTCGCCGGCTTTCCCGATTACGCGCGGCGCTGGCTGATTACTCATACCGGTGGCAATTAATTGGCGCGGATTGGCGCCGGGTAATAGACGGTGAACAAACTCTGGGAAGATTTCTCGCGCGACGGACCTTGTCGAAAAAATTGCTGCGCTGGCTGGGCCGTGGTGAGCCGGAAGAAGCGGCGCGTGTTCCGTTCGAAGCACGCGATTTGAGCGCTGAAAATTACGATCAGTGGCTGCTGGGTTATCTGGAGGAAGCTGAACAACGCTATGAACCCAGAATATATCCGGGAAAAATCACGCTGTTTTGCAGCGCCCGCGAACCCAAAGGTTTATTTCTGGATCGCCAGATGGGATGGGGTCCATTTGCCACAGAAGGTGTGGATGTTGCCATTATCGATGGCGATCATTTCACCATGTTCGAAGGGCATGGCCTGAAGCAGATGGCGTTGCATATTGCGCAGGTTTCGTATGGTTCGCCGGACAGGTTGCAGCGCCGTGCGTGAGATCAAATCAACGTCACAGTTTCGCCACGTTCCGCTGCACCGCAATGGACAAGGTTCAGCGCGTGTTTGCATTGGCTATGTATAAGCTGGATTTACGCCGAGACAGATTTTTGTCACCCCGGTTTTCGAGTGCGCTTCCGCCCAGCGCTAATCCCGCTCGCCTATCTCCGCTTTTGGCGAGCGTATTCCCGCCCGGCGTCGTGGGTGCCGAGCTGCGCATGCCGGGCAATCCATCGCTGTTACTTCCTGACGAGGCCCAATCTTTGGGTCCTGCGGTTCCGCTACGCATCCGCGAGTTCGCCGCGGGGCGCACTTGCGCGCGGCGCGCGTTGGAGGAATTTGGTATTACCGGGCATTCACTTCGTATGCAGAACGACCGCTTGCCTCACTGGCCAGCTTCCATGACCGGCAGTATCAGTCATTCCGCGGTCTTGCGTGGGGCTGTGGTTGCCAGGCAAAGACAGTTTCGCGCGCTCGGTCTGGATATCGAAATTACCGCGCAAGTAACGCGCGAAATCTGGCCGGCGATTTGCTCGCCGCAAGAAATGCAATGGCTCGCGGCGCTCGAGCAGCCGCAGCGGGAGCGGTATGCCGCGTTGATCTTCAGCGCCAAGGAAGCTTTCTATAAATGTCAATACTGTGTAACGGGTCAATGGCTTGAGTTCGACGATGTCGAGGTGGATTTGCTCCCGCGCATTGCGCATGCCGGATGCTTCGTGGTGCGCCCGCGCCGGCGGATTGCATTGCTCGATCATATCGCCATGCCGTTATTGGGACGTTTCGTATTCGACGGCAATCTGCTAGTGGCCGGAATGGCAATCGCCGCATGTTGACAATTAACTGGCGAGTAGCGTTCAGCACACAATCTGTGTGTGCTTGCATACAGAACAATGTTGCTTGCGATGATACGGTGCTGTTAGCAATTTAATAAACTTGCCGAAGCGCAAGTCGCTGACAGTTCGAGTAGCAGTATCCCGGAGCGCCGCCTGCTGAATCCGGGCAAGTCTCCGGAACCTAAAAAAACCTATAAAAAACGGGATCGCAACGGGTATAGCGAGGAGTCGAAGCGATGTGGATGCACTCCGAAGCACGATTCGTGGGTATCGATGTTGATGTCTCCAAGGCTGAATTGGAGATCGGCCTGCTGCCCGCGGAACAATTTTGGACAACGCCCAACGATGAAGTCGGGCGGCAGGAATTAGCGGAACGTTTGCGTGCACTTGAACCGGCGCTGATTGTATTGGAAGCGAGCGGTGGATATGAAACTCCGGTTGCCATCCATCTGGTTGCGGTCGGATTACCTGTGGCTGTGATCGATCCGGATAAAGTGCGGGCATTTGCGAGCGCGAAAGGTCAGACCTCACCGTCGGGTCATATCGATGCGCGGGTACTGGCATTATTTGCGCAAACCATCCGGCCCAAAGTGCGTCCGCTCCGAGACCAGCAAAGCAGTGAGCTCGACGAGCTGTTCAGACGCCGGCGTCAGATCGTTGAGCAGATTATTGTGGAAAAAAAGGGTGACGCCCAAAGTGTAAAACACGCCGGTAAAAATACTCAGGCCGATACGGCACAGATTCTTCGCCTGGAGCGAAGTCTGGACGAAGTGAATTTCGAACTGAAAACACTTATTCGCCTCCGCCATCGGATGGATGCACGTTCTCACATGACTGAGTATTGCAGGTAACTCGTACTATCCTTGTTCGTCCTGTATCAATATTGCTTTGTCGATGAGTATCGGCTGCGGCGCGTTTGTGAGTCCGCAGTTTGATTTTTTCTGTTTGGAAATTGAAACGCTACACATCGTAAATTTATATTTTATCCCCCTCCCTAAATTGTAAACACAAGACCCCTTATTTTCTCCCCTCTGCGTCGGTTGTGCGCGTCGCATTACGGCTGTCGTTCCGGTTGCTTTCACAAAGTACTTGTTAAAAGTAATGTAGCTCTATGAAAACCGGCATATTAATTGCTGCCTATTGCGGGTGCCTGATTAGTCTACTCACCCAACGATTTTGCTGGGATAAGTAGAAATAATGAACTTAGTAATCTTATCCAGACTCGTATGTGGTCTAGCGCACCGACAAGAGTGCGCGTGGCGGAGAGGGCGGTAAAAAAATGAGTCCCCCAGGGAATGGGTGCAGCGAAAGCCTTGATGGAGCGAGGTACTCGAACTCACAGAGAGGTTTTAGCATGAAGAGAAGTTTGATTTGGTTGACGTATCAAGCATTAATAATAATTGTTTTGGGGGGGCTGAGTGTAAACGCAGCGGCGGCGGGGTACTTTGTCCAGGCCGGGAAAATATACGATGCGAACGGCCAGGAAATCCAAGTCCGCGGTGTAAGTCATTTCGGTTTCAATGGCACGAGCCTGCAGCCGCAATTTCTGTGGGCGATGGGATGGAAAGAACAAATCGCGCAAATAAAAAATCTCGGCTTTAATGCGATCCGCGTACCGTTTGTGCCGGACACGCTCTACGACACCACGCCGGTCGATACATTGAGCTATATCGATCCCAAACTCAATCCCGAATTAATCGGCAAAACCTCGCTGCAGGTTCTCGATTTATGGATGGCCGAAGCAGATCGCCAGGGCATGTACATTCTGCTCGATTTCCATAGCGTTTCGAAACAACGGCAGTACCCCACCTGGTTTTTGTCGAACCCGGCGGATTTTAATCTCGTCTATAACAAACAGGCGTATACCGCGGACAACTGGACGCGCGACCTCGCGCTGGTTGCACAGCGTTATGCCAAGCTGAGTCATTTTTTCGGCATCGATATCTATAACGAGCCCAATGGCCAGGTGCGCTGGAGCAGCGGCGATCCCACTGTTACCAATCCGGCATATTACTGGAAAGGCGCTGCGGAACGCGCCTCGGCGGCGATCCTGGCGGCGAATCCCAATCTGCTGATTTTCGTGCAAGGCATCTTCGGCAACTTCGACCGGATCGAAAATGCGGCTATTCCGCTGAACTGGGGTGAAGACTTTCAGCCGCAAGCCTATCAACCGCTGAATATCAGCAGCACCAAACTGGTGTTGACACCGCATACCTATGGGCCGGACGTGTCCATGAAGTCTACCTTTGGCTCCTCTGCGTTCCCGGGCAATTTAGCCGCGGACTGGGACACTTTGTTTGGCCAGTTCTATCAGAAGCAGGCGGTGGTGATCGGCGAGTGGGGCGGCAACTACGGGAAGGGGAGCGGTGGATTGCTGGATGTGACCTGGCAAAAAGCGTTTGTGGATTATCTGCTCAGCAAAGGCATGCGCAACAGTTTCTATTGGTGTTATACCCCGAACAGCAGCGATACCGGGGGCATTCTTGACGACAATCTGGCCGTGCGCCAAGACAAGATGACTTTATTGCAAAAGCTGTGGGGAACAACGCCAAGCGTACCGTCACCTACGCCGAGGCCTACTCCCACACCCACACCTACGCCAAGACCGACCGCTACACCTACGCCGGCACCCACTCCGGCGCCCACACCGGTAGTACAAGGTATTTTTGGCGATGCCATGTCATCCGCTTGGGCGCTGTCGGCCTGGAGCTCGACCGCCACGGTTCAAGGACAATATGTCAAGTCCGGTACCAGCGCTGTCAGGGTGGATGCCGCCACGTGGGGAGGCATCAGCTTCGACAGCCGCGATGTCAACTGGAAATGGACCGATCAACCTGCAGGTCTTTACACCCATCTGAGTTTCGATTTGTCCGCGGGATCTACCGTGGGCGCGGCAATGAGCTCACTCGAGGTCGGGCTGGATCTGGGTTGGGGCCTGACGGCGAAAATTTCCAAATACGTAACAGCGTTCGCACCCGGTGTCTGGTATCACGTTGAAATTCCGCTTTCGGTCATGAATCCAAAAGCGGTCGCATTTCGAAAAATCGTATTTCAGAACAACAGTACGTCGAACTTGACTTTTTATGTCGATAAAGTCGAGCTCGTGAACCGGAATGCTTCACCGGTCCCGGTACCTGCACCGACTCCGGTCACGACGCCTGTGCCAACGCCGGTAACCACGCCGGTCCCGACCCCTGTGCCTCCGGCAACGGGCGGTACGCCGTTGGCAAGCTGCGCGGGCATCATGCCGTTGGGCGATTCCATCACCCTGGGTGTGAACGGCGGATACCGCAATAATTTGTATACCGGCTTACTGCAAAATAATTGCGGCGTCAGTTATGTCGGTACGCAATTCGACCAATACACGCGCGTTGCGGATAAAGATCACGAGGGTCATCCGGGATTCAATATCGAAAACTTTTCAGGAAGTGTCAATACCTGGACGGCGGCAACCCAACCCAACATTATCCTGCTGCTAGCAGGGACCAACGACACCGCATGGTGGTCGGCCAAGAGCGCGGACCAGATCGGCACGGAACACAACGCTTTAATCGACCAGATCAAGCTGGCGCGGCCCCAGGCCTGGATCTTCGTCGCGTCGATTCCGCCGCAATCGTCCGCGCTCATCCAGCCTAACAATATTGATCGCGCGGTGCTGACACAGCAGTTCAATGCGGTGATTCGCAAAAATGTGGAAGCGCGGGCGGCCGCAGGTCAGCGCGTACGTTTCGTCGACGTGAACTCGGTTTTGACCACGGCGGATTTATACGACGGTATTCATCCCACCGAAGCCGCGCACGCCAAAGTGGCGCAAAAATTTCTGGAAAGCATCCGCGCCGCGCTCGCTTCGCCGTCAACAACCCCGGTGCCGACCGCCCCGCCCACCGTCGTGTACAAGCAGCAGAGCATCCAAAGTTTTTCACCGGCCTCCGGTCCAGCGGGTACGCTTGTGACTCTCAGCGGCAGCGGGTTTACCGGTTCGAATCTGGCGTGGGTGGGTGCGGCCCGCAATGCGGCGCTCAAGATTATCAGTGATACTCAAGCGCAAATAACCATTCCGGTGGATGCGACCACGGGCGCGATTGGCATTTTCAATCCGTCTTATGCCGCATTCTCGCCATCATCGTTTACCGTGACCAGTACCCCGGCGGTGGTTTACGTCCAACCCGGCATCGCGGATTTTTCACCTAAGGCTGGCCCGGTGGGAACCGTGGTCACAGTCACGGGCAGCGGGTTTACGGGCTCGAATCTGGCATGGGTGGGGGCAGCGCACAACGGCGCGGTGAGAGTCATCAGCGACACGCAAGTGCAGGTGACCATACCGGCGGGAGCCACGACCGGTGCAATCGGAATCTTCAATCCAGTCTATGTCGCATTCACGGCAAGCGCTTTTACAGTGCAGTAAAGAGCCTTGTCTCGACTTATAAACTTCATGTTTTTTGGGCGTGCGGATCAGGACTTTCCCGGCGAAGGAATGTCCATCTGCACTTTGTTAAGCACGATGCAGTTAACACCGGTGCCAATGGGATTGCTCCAGGAGCCAATCAAAACAGCCGGTAAAATTGTTGGAGAACTCAATGATCATTAACAAAAGCTTCATTTCGCAAGCAGTTCAGGCTCTCGCGGTATTTGTTAAGTCCTGCCGCCTTACGGCGCGGCCGGCATTTTTAGGCGGTTTATTGACGTGTGCATTGACCGCCTGTGTGGGTGGGGGCGGCGGCGCCGCCAATGACACCGGCAATTCCTCCGCGGGCAACGGCAATCCGAATATGCCGAACCCGACAGAAGGTATTGGCAGTGGGAGCGGCACTGGAACGGGCACGGCTTCCGGTTACTACGCTCGCGCAGGAAAAATTTACGCTGCGAACGGTCAGGAAATCCAGATTCGCGGTGTCAGTCATTTTGGCTTCAATTCAAAGAGCCTGCAGCCCCAATACCTGTGGTCCATGGGCTGGAAAGAACAAATCGCGCAAATTAAAAGCCTGGGCTTTAATGCGATTCGCCTGCCCTTTGCTCCGGATGTGATTTACAACAAAACTCCGGTGGATGAGTTGAGCTACGTCAGTGCCAAACTCAATCCGGAACTGATCGGCAAGACTCCGTTACAGGTTCTCGATCTGTGGATGGCCGAGGCGGATCGGCAGGGTATTTACATTTTGCTGGATTTTTATAGCGTATCTAAAGAAGTGCATTATCCGACGTGGTTCGTGTCGGACGAGCGCGATTTCTATCTGACCTATAACAAGCAGGCTTACACCGCGGAAAACTGGACCCAGGATCTCGCGTTTCTGGCCAAACAATATGCCGATTTACCGCATTTTCTGGGCATGGATATTTATAACGAACCCCATGGCTCGGTGCGTTGGGATGCGGGCGACCCCAGCGTTACAAATCCGGACATGTACTGGAAACCCGCGGCGGAGCATGCGGCGGCGGCCATCCTCGCGGTCAATCCCAATCTGTTGATCTTTGTCGAGGGCATCACCGCCAACTTTGACGGTGTTGAGAAATCGAACATCCCCACCAATTGGGGCGAGGATTTTCAGCCGCAGGCGTACCAGCCCCTCAATATCGCGAATGAGAAACTGGTGCTGAGTCCGCACACCTATGGTCCGGATGTTTCGATGAAATCGTCATTCAATGCAGCCACCTTCCCACACAATTTAGCGTCGGACTGGGAGACTCTGTTTGGCCAGTTTTCCGGCAAACATACCATCGTTGTGGGTGAGTGGGGAGGCAAGTATGGGCAGGGCGTAGGCGGACAGATGGATGTCGACTGGCAGAACAGTTTGGTGGAGTATCTGGTGGGCAAAGATCTTCGCAACAGTTTTTACTGGTGCTACACACCGGACAGCTCCGACAGCGGCGGCATCCTTGACGACAACTTGAACGTGCGCCAAGACAAAATGGAGCTGTTGAAGAAATTGTGGGGGTAGTCTTCCCGGTGTTAATGAATACATAGGGAACCTCAGTGTCACCGAACGGCGCAAAAAATGCGCCGTTCGATTTTAGTTCCTGTCTACCGCCGCCGCGCATTGCGCCCGCGGCATGAACCAAAATGAATCGAAGTATCCGTTTTCGACAAAAACTTCCGCCTGCAGTATCCAAGTTAATTTATTGTCTCACGATGCGAAGCGGTAATTTTCCGGCGCGTGTGCGTGATGATGTCGTCATGATCCCCAGCGCAGCGCGTATCTCGTCCAGAAATTTCTGTGCGACCTTTGCATGCGCTTCTTCGGTCGGATGGATGCCGTCGTATAAATCCGCCGTCGTCAATACGGAATAAACGTCAACAAAGCGCACATGCTGATAGAGCGGCCTGGACGCGACATTTTCTCGTATGACGGCATTGAATTGTCTGGCAAGCACTGCCCGGTCAATGTTATTGGGTTGAATGATTTCTGAAGTTTGCGGAGGTATGGACGCGACGAAAATCCAGGCATCCGGACGATCCTGTTTGAGCTGATCGACTAGTGCATTGTGGCGAGCGCCAATTTCATCCGCGTTTTTAACCGTCCACCATGCGGTATCGTTAGTGCCGATCATCAGGAGGATAATGTTGGGCTGGGTGGACGCGATCCAGGCGTCGACATGACTTGCGATATTGTCGATCGTGTACAGCGGGTGGCCTTCATGCGCCTTATCGGGAACCCGTGTGTTCGGGTCGATCAATGTACCCGCGTAACTCACGCCGCAATTATTTTGTTGCAAACCCGTATAGAGATTATTGCGGTATCCGCCATTCACACCGAGTGTAATTGAATCACCCAGCGGCATGATGCCGGCGCAGTTAGAAAGCTGCGTGATGCCTGGTTGATCGCTGTTATTGTCTGACCCATTTCCATTTCCGGTCCCGGACCCGTTACCAGTTCCATCTCCACTCCCAGCTCCATCTTCAGAAGCTCCGTTATCCGTCCTGCCTCCGGGGCCACAGGCGCCAAGTGTAAATAATAAAACGATGATGCCGGTGAATTGCACAAAACCAGATAACCACGAGGTGAGGTGTCCCAGCCCAGTGTTCATAAGACCGGCTCTACTGCGGTTGTTGATATCCTACACACGGGTAATGCCTTGGCGCCGCTTAACCCTGAGGCGCAGCACATGACAGTCATTTTCATAAAATTCACTTTTCACCTTGGCTTGCTTTTACTGGTATGTGCGCGGAATCAAACGCCATTAGTGGATGTGAGACTGTCTACAATTAAGATAATGATGAGCTCAGGAACTTTTCATGTCTGTACGTTAGCCAACCTGAGCCTTCATTGCTTCGGTCTGAAATGTATTGCCGGCGGCCGATCCACGGCCGCCGGCTGCATTTCTGGTTGTTTCGTTAAGAAGAAAAGGTTTTAACGCGCACGGTCCCATCATCTGTGCCGTCGGTTGTCCATAGCTCCACCACGCGTACACCGTCAAGTATGTAAAAATAAAGTTTGGAATCGAGGACGAAGAAGTATCCAAACGAGGAACGTCCGTTAGGATTAATATCTTTGACCAAGCTCGTGCCCGCCTCGGTGCCATCGGTTTTCCAAAGCTCTGTACCGTGCACGCCGTCATCGGCTGTGAAATAAAGCGTGTCGTTGAATACAGTGATTTGCGTAGGATCACCGGACCCCTCGCCGTTATTAATGTCCTTAACCATAACCGTGCCGTTGGCTGTGCCGTCGGTTTTCCAAAGCTCGATGCCATGCACGCCGTCGTCGTCATTGAAATACAGCGCGCCTTTGTATTCGGTGAAACCACCAAAACTGGTCGGGGCCGATCCGCCGCTGGTTTTAGCATTGATGTCTTTTACCAGCACCGTGCCGGAGGAGGTGCCGTCTGTTTTCCAGAGTTCATAGCCATGCTCACCGTCATCGGCTTGAAAATACAACACGCCATTAAAAACCTTGAAGTCTAAAGGAGGCGAGCTGAAATCTGCCGGAGGGGCATTCCACCAAGCTGCGGGAGTAATGTCCTTCACGAGCACTGTTCCAGCCTCGGTACCATCGGTTTTCCAGAGTTCATAACCGGTGATGCCATCATTGGCGATGAAATAAAGCGCATCATTGAAGGCAATAAAACTGCGCGGCAAGGATTCCGCCCCGGGAGTGGTATTGATGTCCTTGACCAGCACGGTCCCCGCTTCGGTACCATCGGTTTTCCAAAGTTCAACACCGTGCACGCCATCATCCGCTACAAAATAATAAGCACCATTGAATTCAGTGAAGCCGCCAGAATTCGAACTTCCTCCCGCGCTCGCATTGATATCTTTCACCAGTACCGTTCCCACGTCCGTGCCGTCGGTTTTCCAGAGCTCGTTACCGTGCATGCCGTCATTGGCAGTGAAATAAAGTGCGTTGTTGAACTTGATAAAATAAGTGGGACTGGAGGTTGCTTCAGCCGTTGCGGTATTAATGTCTTTCAGCATCACCGTGCCGGTTTCTGTACCGTCGGTTTTCCAGAGTTCACTGCCGTGCACGCCGTCGTCCGCTCTGAAATACAGCGCACCATTAAACACGGTGAATTGATCAGGCCCGAATGTCGCTCCCGTCATGGGATCAAACAGCGGTTCGGTTGCGGGATTAATATCTTTCAGCAGCACGGTGCCTTCGGCAGTTCCATCCGTTTTCCACAGTTCACTGCCGTGCACGCCATCGTTGGCTCTGAAATAAGCGGCACCATTGAAGGCAGTAAACCAGGAACCGAGAAAAATTTCGGCGGGTGTGACATTAATGTCCTTGACCAATACTGTACCGCCGGGGGTGCCATCGGTTTTCCATAGCGCCGCGCCGTTGGCGCCATCGTTTGCCGAGAAAAACTTGATCGCCGCACCGTTGCCTAAGTCGATGCTGCTGCTGCCATTGTCTGTACCGCTTCCATTGACCGATCCGCTGCCACTGCTGCCATTATCTGATCCGTTTGATCCGCCGTTGCCTCCCGTCGATCCGCCATCGCTGCCACCACTATTCGAAGCGCTGCCGCTGTCGCTCGTGGCTGGTGTATTTCCGCCACCGCCGCCCGAGTTACAAGCGCCTAGTGTTAACAAAATAGCCGTCACGCAAGAAATAAACGTGAATTTGCATATATTGTTGGAGGAGAAGGTTTCAATTTTTCGCATACAAGGTTTCCTCGGAGTGAATAATTCAGGGGAATCTATGGGCTAAAACAAGAAACAAGCAGAATTTTGTAGCGGTAAGGAATAATGAGCTTTTGTTTCGAAGGGGTCTGTTCGATGGCGAACCGGGAGGAATCAGATCTTCGAATCCAATGGTTATCAGAATGGAATCTCTGCCCGGACTTAAGTGCACACTGCAGTGCCAGGACTAATGGAGTCCGGAATAACTCATCGGCCCATCACACGCGCCTGGACAGATATCTTTTAATATTTGCGTGCCTTCGGCGGTGCCATCGGTTTTCCAGAACTCATAACCATGCACGCCATCGCGGGTCGTGAAATACAGCGCGTTATTAAAGACGTTGAAGAAGGCAGGAGCCGCATCCTTGCCGATCGCATTAGGAATCGCTGTTACCAAAGTGGTACCTACGGCCGTGCCATCGGTTTTCCAAAGTTCAGCGGGGCTGGCGCCATCGCTCGCTTGGAAATAAAGTACGCCGTTGAGTTCGGTAAAGCCGCCAGGGTCAGAACTTGAGCTTATTCCGTTTCCAGGAAAGATATCCTTCACCATTAGGGTCCCAGCTTCGGTGCCATCGGTTTTCCAGAGCTCCCTGCCCTTAGCTCCGTCGTCAGCACTAAAATAAAGCGCGCTGTTGAAAACGGTGAAGCCGAAAGGATAGGAGCTTCCTCCATAGATATTAATATTCTTCACCATCACTGTGCCCGCGTCAGTGCCATCGGTTTTCCAGAGCTCAGAGCCATCTGCGTGCACGCCGTCATTGGCTACAAAATAAAGCGCACCATTGAAAACTTTGAAGCCTCCAGGAGTCGAACTGGGCCCCGGCTCCGAACCTACGGGAAAGATGTCCTTCGCCATGACAGTGCCGCTTTCCGTACCGTCTGTTTTCCAGAGTTCATAGCCATGCACACCATCGTAAGCTCGAAAATATAAGGCGCCATTGAATTCGGTGAACTCAGCAGGCATGGAGTTTCCACTATTGTTGGTTGTGATATTGATGTCTTTCACCATCATGGTGCCCGCAGCAGTGCCGTCGGTTTTCCAGAGTTCAGTGCCATGCATACCATCATCGGCCTGGAAATAAATCGCGCCGTTGAAAACAGTGAAGTCATTAAAACGGTTAAGGGCATCCGCCCCGGGAGTGGTATTGATGTCTTTTACCAGCTGCGTACCCTCGTCAGTACCGTCGGTTTTCCAGAGTTCATAACCATGAACGCCGTCGTCTGCTTTGAAATAAAGCACGCCGTTAAGAACGGTGAAATTATCAGGGGAAGAACCTATCCCGGGTGTAGCATTGATTTTTTTCACAAGCACCGTACCCTCGGCGGTGCCGTCGGTTTTCCACAGTTCCACGCCATTCACACTATCGTAGGCTTGGAAATAACGCGCGCCGTTGAATTCGGTGAAACCACGCGGGGAAGAGCCTCCCGCCGCAGTATTAATGTCTTTCACCAATACAGTTCCATCCGCAGTGCCATCGGTTTTCCACAGCTCGATGCCATGAACACCGTCATCGGCTGCTAAATATCTGAGTGTTGAAGTGTCCGCCGTGCCAGGCTCGCCACTTGTGGCCGGATCGCTGCTGCTTGATCCACTATTTGCTCCGCCGCCGGTGCCCTGTGTCGACCCACTGTCACCGCCGCCGCTATTCGAAGCGCTGCCGTTATCGCTTGTGGATGGTGTATTGCCACCGCCTCCCCCGGAGTTACAAGCGCCGAGTGTTAACAAAAGAGCGATTACGCGGGAAATTTTCAGATAACAGGATATTCCAGAGGTATCAATGTGTTTGTTCACGCTGAGCAAAACCTCAGAGGTAGGGGTGGATTTAGTAGCAAGAAACGCGGATAGACTAAATTAGTCGTAATAAGTGCTATGAAATGATGAACTTTGGATTACAAGAGGTCTGTTCGATATCCAACGATCAATGCAGCATTAACTGCATTACCCAAGCATGCGTCGTAGCCGAGGACCTTACACCTGCTATTGTTAAAGAAGTGACCGGCAAATATGCTCTGGTAATCTATTTTGGATGGGAAAATAGCTTCCCTCATCGTTACCGATTTTCAGACAGTTGTTCCGCAGGAATATTTATGCGCCAGATTCTCAATACCCTTTACGTCATGACACCAAATGCCTGCGTGCATTTGGAAAATGACACTTTGCGCATCGAAGTCGAGCGCGAAAATAAAATTCAGGTGCCGTTGCATGACATCAGTTCGGTGGTGTGTTTCGGCGACGGTATGATGTCTGCCGACGCGATGCATCGCTGTGCGGACGACGGTTGCGCGGTGGTGTTGCTGGATCGCAACGGGCGCTTCAAGGCGCGCCTGGAGGGGCCGGGACGCGGTGATACTCATTTACGTCAGGCGCAATTGCGTGTCGCGGGCAATGAGAATTTCGTGCTCGACACCGCCAAGGCCATGATCGCGGGCAAGCTGCACAATGCGCGACAGGTGTTACAGCGTGGCGCACGTGATGTGGCGGACGCAGGCGACAGCGCCAAGCTCGCTGCCGGAGCGAAATCGCTGTCGAATTCGTTAAGCAATCTTTCGATGGCGCAAGATCTCCCGGCGCTGCATGGCATCGAAACCGATGCCGCCCGAAATTACTTCGTATGTTTGAATTTCATGCTGCGCCCGGATGTGCGCGCTGCGTTCAGGCTGGATGAATCCATGCGACGCCCACTGCGCGAGCGCCCCCCGGCAGCGAGTCCCCGGGTTGCGCTACCGGCATCCTTGACGTCGAATGCCCTGTTGTCGTTTCTCTACGCGATGCTGATGAACGATTGCCGTTCCGCGCTTGAAAGCGTGGGTCTCGATCCACAGTTGGGCTACGTGCACACCCGGCATCCGGGTCGCGCGGCGCTGGCACTCGACCTGATGGAGGAACTGCGCGCGGTCTTGGCGGATCGTCTTGCCCTGAATCTGATCAATCGTGCGCAGATCACGCGCAAGGATTTTGTGAAACGTCCGAGCGGCGCGTTGGTGCTCAATGATGACGGACGCAAAAACGTGGCGGCGGCCTATCAGGAATTTAAACAGGAAGAAGTGATTCATCCGGTGATTGAAACTAAAATGCCCGCCGGGTTATTGCCGCACCTGCAAGCGCGTTTTATCGCCCATACCGTGCGCGGCGAAATGCAGGGTTATGTTCCGTTTCTGATGAAGTAGCGTTTGCGACCTTATGCGGCGGTGTTTATGCAAGCGCCGGGTAATAACAATATCCGCTATGCGTCAAACCCCGGGAGCGCGGGCATCTTGCCCGCAAACAGCGAGCGGGACGCTTGCGTTCCAGTAAAATGAATAAATCGGCGTTTTTCTAGGGAATCGAATACACCACGCGCACATTATTATTTTCGCCGATAGCGGCGGCCTCGACATATCCAATCGCATTTTCATGATGTTCAATGTATGACACGACCACTTGCGCATTTTTTGTCCGGTAATCGTTCTGCACACGATTAGTGATGGCTCGATTGGCATCTTCCGTGGCGGCGTCGAGGGGTGACATATCGAGTATGGCCGCGGAAAAACGCCGGCGTTCGCCGCTGTCGAGAGGCAAGTTGAGCGCCAGGATACGTTCGCCAGACGGCCAGCGCGTGATGCGGTCGCGGTAAATATTGCTTATGTCGGCTTTGGAAAGTGCTTTGGGATTAGCCTTGTTAACGATGATCACAAGTCCGCTCGCCGGACGAGCCGGGGGTGGTTTTATGCCGGACGGTTTTGGGGTGGGCGCCACCGCGCTGATTGATGCAAAGTCAATGGAAGAGGGATCGTCGGGCGAGTAGCCGGAGTAATTAATGATGGTGGTCCCAGGTTCACTGGTGGAAACACTGCCCGGAGAACGCAATTCGGCGCCCGTATTCAAACGCGGCTTGGTGACGCCAAGAG
Source organism: uncultured Gammaproteobacteria bacterium (assembly GCA_964532385.1). GTDB lineage: Bacteria > Pseudomonadota > Gammaproteobacteria > SG8-11 > SG8-11 > UBA6921. The sequence goes on from CAZHHW010000004.1 coordinate 64,138, forward strand.
TGGCAGTGTTTTCCATCACGCTAGGCGCGCGCTCCGCAGCGCGCGGCGCTGGGCCCGATTTTATTGCAGTCCCCGTTTGTTCAACACGCGCCACGTTGATACCCGGCACGTTCACGGCGGCTTGTTGCGCCGCAAGGCGGCGCTGTTTGCGGGTTATGCTACGCGGATTCGTTACGGTGGTTGTGCCGGTATTTTCTTCGGTTATTGATAACGCTGCCGTATCGGGAGGGCTCGCCTCGGCGTCACTTTCTGTGTTCGCAACCGGTAACTGGATTACCGGTGGCTGCGAGTGCGCTTCAAGCGGTACAAACAGCGGTGTAACTTCCTTGACAACGGCGACCGGAGGCGGTGTGGCCGTGACCGGTGCACGCGCGTGACGTGGAAAAAGGTGAATAAAAAAATACCACCCTGAAAGAGCAATCAAGACAATCAGCAGTGACGAGATGACGCCGCTGCTGGTGGCTGTGGCCGAGGATTCAGCCGAGGATGCGGATGGTGCAAGGGTATCAGGCGGCGGTGCGCTTTCTTTTTCCTTTATTTCCTTCAGAGGCAATGGATCCGAGGCGGACACGTTCATTCACCCAGATAGACGGCGACCGAAGCCAGGGTGAGATTCTCATTGCCTGCATGGTCGCGCGAAGTCCGATGATGTTCGAGTTTGAGCACTACATTTTTGTGCACGCGGTAGTTCGCGAATAATGAATTCCGTTTCGTGTCGACTTTGCTCGCGGACTCGGTATCGTAGTCCTCAAAAACGTCATACCGATAACCCAAAGTGGTCAAGGTCGTGGCGTCGAATCCCAATTGAAGGTAGTAGCCCGCCTTGGAGTAATCGGCATTGGCACTATTTTGCGGCTGATAACGCGCATGCGCAATCTCGCTTTGCAACGCCCATTGGGCCAAGTGGACTTTGGCATGCAACCCCGTCGCGAATTTCTTGGTTTCCGATGAGTTCGAGTCGCCGAGGGTATCGCTATAAGCGGAAGCGCCGACTTCGAATCGTTTGAGCCACGGGAGTTGCGCGGCGGCACGTATTCCCAATGACTTTTTATGGTTGTTGTCGCTGGGCCCGGTGCTGCCTTCGCCGTTGCCGGCATAGACGTCGTAATTTAAAAAAATATCGCGTACGGGAATCGCGCCATGCAGCAGAGCGCCATCGATCAATTGCGGAAAGATCTGGCGGATGTGCAGCGGCAGTTCCTGGGTCGCGACAAAAGGCGGGTAGTGTTCGATGGACCAGATTCCCGCCGGTGTAAAAAACCGGCCTGCGCGCAGACCCATTGCATCGCTGGGCGTATAGTCCACATTCATCGCTTCAAGAAAAATTTCGCCGTTGCATCCATCCAAGCAGCCCGGCGAGTCGGGTGCGAACTCGATGCGCGGCGCATCTTCGTATTCGACTTCGGCGAAAGCACGCCAATGTTCATCGATTTGCTTGGTCAAGATCAGTGAGAACTGGTGGATGCGGAAGCTCGGATGGTTGCCTGCGCTCGAATCACTGCGAAATTCCACATCGGCATAACCCGAGGTCTGAAGCCTGGAATGGAGTTGCTTTTCCAGCTCAAATGCCGTGTCCCGGGCCACTTCGCCTTCTTTAAGGGTTTTGGAGAGCGATTCAACCAGCGCGTCATGACTTTTTTGCAGGGTTTGAGTTTGCTGTTCCAGTTGCTGCACGCGGCGTTTCAAATCGGTTTCTTCGTTGGGAGTCACGGCGGCGGCAACGGCGGGACAGATGACAACACCTAATACAATCCATTTACGCATGGTTACTTTTCTCCGTATCTTCGCGTACCAACGCATGCTAACGAACACATCTGCGGCGCCGGCGAGCAAACGCATGTTTGATCCCTGCGGGCAGTATGCTTGTGGCTACCTGTCTTGAACCTGAAAAAGCGGCAACGTCATCGGTGGCTGTCAGCGGCCTGGGTGATCAGACCGGCGTGCGTTTGAGTAAGACGTACACGGCGCCCGCGCCGCCGTCATTGGCTGGCGCGGAGCAAAATGCCAACACCTGCGACTGCTCACGCAGCCAGTGGTTGGCGATACTTTTTAACACCGAGGGCGCCTGGGCCACGCGGCCTTTACCGTGGATGATACGTACGCAACGTTCGCCGCGCGCGCCGCAGGCGCGCAGAAATTCATGCAAGGCGAGTTGCGCGGGTTTGGCCTGGTAACCATGCAGGTCAAGCGTCGCGGTGGGCGTGATGCTGCCGCGCCGCAGTTGTGCCATGGTGCGCGGCGCGATTCCGCTGCGTGCGAATTCCATGCGTTCGCCGGCTTGCAGCGGCGTCACATCATCGATGTGCAGGGTAGAGAACGGCGGCGGGGTGGATTCGCCGTCGCGGCGGCGGGTTTTTTTAACTGTTGTGGGCGTATGTAATTTTTTTTGCGGCAACGGTTTCACACCCGCCACCGCGTTATGGAACAGCTCCAGATCAGCATCGCTGATTTTCTTGGGTGGTTTCATACACGTTAAATAAAAGGTTGATGGCCTATCATAGCGGCGGGTGGTGGCGCCGTCTTCATCACGATGAAGCCGCTCGAAACCCGCACGGTGTCTTGCTAGAATGAGCGGCCGCTTGCACTGCGTGGGGTTACGCGCAGGTAAGACATGGCACTTACAATACCGCTTTCACATGGCCGTTCAACTGCTGTTTTTAGGTTTAACAGAGGAATCCAATGTTCAACAGAAGCATGGCCATTGCCGGATTTGACGATGCATTGTGGCGCTCGATTCAGGGCGAAGCGCGCCGCCAGGAAGAACACATCGAATTGATTGCATCCGAAAACTACGCCAGCCCGCGCGTGCTGCAAGCTCAAGGCACGCTGCTCACCAATAAATACGCCGAAGGTTATCCCGGCAAGCGCTATTACGGTGGTTGTGAATTCGTGGATGTGGCGGAGACGCTCGCGATCGAGCGCGCCAAAAAATTATTCGGCGCCCCGTATGCGAATGTGCAGCCGCATTCGGGTTCGCAGGCCAACGCGGCCGTGTATCTGGCGCTGCTGCAACCGGGCGATACCATTTTGGGAATGAGCCTGGCCCACGGCGGTCACCTCACGCACGGCGCCAAGGTCAATTTCTCCGGCAAGATTTTTAATGCCATCCAGTACGGCTTGAATATCGCGACCGGCGAGATCGACTACGAGCAAGTCGAGGCGCTGGCGCTGGAGCACAAACCCAAGATGATCGTGGCGGGTTTCTCGGCCTATTCGCGCGTGGTGGATTGGCAGCGCTTCCGTGAGATTGCCGACAAAGTGAATGCGTATTTATTTGTCGACATGGCGCACGTGGCGGGTCTGGTGGCGGCCGGGTGTTATCCAAGTCCGGTCATGATCGCCGATGTCACCACCTCCACCACGCACAAAACCCTGCGCGGTCCGCGCGGCGGCTTAATTTTGGCCAACGGCAATCCGGACGTCGAAAAGAAGCTTAATTCCACGGTGTTTCCGGGCATGCAGGGCGGCCCGTTGATGCACGTGATCGCCGCCAAGGCGGTTGCGTTTCTGGAAGCGCTGCAACCCGAATTCAAGGTGTATCAGCAGCAAGTCGTGGCCAATGCGCGCGCCATGGCCAAAAGCATACAGAAACGCGGCTACAAAATTGTTTCGGGCGGCACCGACAATCATTTGTTCCTGGTGGATTTGATCGACAAAAAAATCACCGGCAAAGATGCCGATGCCGCGCTCGGCGCGGCCAATATCACCGTGAATAAAAACGCCGTGCCCAACGATCCGCAATCGCCGTTTGTGACCAGCGGCATCCGCATCGGCACGCCCGCGGTGACCACGCGCGGTTTCAAAGAAGCCGAAGTCAACGAACTCGCCGGCTGGGTTTGCGATGTGTTCGACAATGTCACCGACACCAAGACCATCGAGCGCGTGAAGGGGCAGGTGTTAGCGATTTGCAAGAAGTTTCCGGTGTATCAATAAATTTGGAGTGTGGCGGATTACGCCGCCGCTGCGGCGGCTAGTCCACCCAACATATAAAGTCATGCGCTGCCCCTTCTGCGGAGTTGAAGACACCAAGGTGATCGATTCGCGGCTGGCGAACGAAGGCTACATGGTGCGGCGGCGACGCGAATGCCAAAGTTGCGCCGAGCGTTTTACCACGTTCGAATCCGCCGAGCTGGTGATGCCGCGCGTGATCAAAAACGACAACCGGCGCGAACCGTTCGATGAAGACAAGTTGCGTTCCAGCATGCAGGTGGCACTGGAAAAACGTCCTGTCAACACCGAGGCTGTGGAAGCCGCGCTCAGCCACATCAAGCGACGTTTGCTGGAATTGGGTGAACGCGAAGTTGCGTCGCGGGTACTGGGCGATCTGGTCATGGATGAATTACGCCAGCTCGATCAAGTTGCCTACGTGCGCTTCGCTTCGGTGTATCGCAGTTTTCAGGACGTGAACGCGTTCCGCGAGGAAATCGACCGCCTGGAAAATGAGCCGTCGCAAGAGTTGAAAGAAAAACAGCTGGCGCTGCTACCGGAAGGTGAACCGCGTAAGAAGCCCAAGTGAAGAGTGGATCCAAAATAGGAAGTAAAGCAGCAGAGTCAAGAATGAAATTCTCTCCTCCTTATTTTCAAGGAGGGATGGACGCGAAGCGGACGGGGTGGTTTCGG
>CAZHHW010000005.1:0-62222 GCA_964532385.1 uncultured Gammaproteobacteria bacterium
CTCTTCTGACTATTTTTACAGGGAGAAAAGAGGCTTTTCAGGGGCGACTAGCTACCTCCTCGAGCTCGTGCGGTACGTTCATTTGAATCCGGTGCGCGCGAAGCTCGTGCGCCAGGCACACCATTACCCGTGGTGCGGGCACCGCGCCTATTTGGGCCGCGAGACCCTGCCGTGGCTCACCACCGAGTGGGTGCTTAGCCAATTCGGAACGCGACTGGGTACAAGCCGAAATCGCTATGAAGCTTTTGTACGCGAAGGCTACCGCGAAGGGCGACGCGATGATTTTCATTCCGGCGGCGATGACGATGGACGCGTGCTGGGCGATGATCGATTCACACGGCGTACCCTAAACAAGGCGATCACCTTGCCCAAAACAGTCACCCTGGAACAGGGTCAGGCTTGCATAATTGCATTATCTGATATTATTCCGCGCCAGCGCGATGTCGCTGATTGATTCACATACTGAAGGAGAACACCTGCCGATGGCCCGCAAACCGCGACTACATGTGGACGAAGGAATCTACCACGTCATGCTGCGCGGTAACGGCGGGCAGGCTATTTACTTCGATGACGATGATCGTCTCCATTTTTATCTGTTGATGCAGGAAGGCATCGCACGTTATGGGCACCGCATCCATGGTTTCTGCCTGATGAGTAACCACGTGCATCTGGTCGTGGAAGTCGGCGCGCAACCGCTGGCGAAGATCATGCAGAATCTGTCGTTCCGCTATACCCGCTGGGTGAACAAGAAACAAAAGCGTATCGGCCACCTGTTTCAAGGTCGCTACAAAGCAGTACTTGTTGATCGCGATAGCTACCTGCTTGAGCTCGTGCGGTACGTTCATTTGAATCCGGTGCGCGCGAAGCTCGTGCGCCAGGCACACCATTACCCGTGGTGCGGGCACCGCGCCTATTTGGGCCGCGAGACCCTGCCGTGGCTCACCACCGAGTGGGTGCTTAGCCAATTCGGAACGCGACTGGGTACAAGCCGAAATCGCTATGAAGCTTTTGTACGCGAAGGCTACCGCGAAGGGCGACGCGATGATTTTCATTCCGGCGGCGATGACGATGGACGCGTGCTAGGCGATGAACGATTCACACGACGTACCCTAAACAAGGCGATCACCTCACCCAAAACAGTCACCCTGGATCAGCTGATTCAAATGGTATGCGAGAAGTACAACGTGACCGAGAAAACGCTCGCATCTGTGGGACGCGAGCGTGCAACGTCCGAGGCGCGATCCGTGGTTGGATGGCTGGCACAGCAGTGCGCGCAAATAACCCTGACGGAAGTTGCAAATCGTTTTAGGCGCGACGTGGCGACGCTGAGTCACGGAGTTAGACAATTGAGTTTGAAGGCGCAAACTTCCAAACCGTTAGCGACAAAATTGGCGAAGCTCAACAATACAATTAGGCAAGCCTGACCCTATGTTCTATGTTCACTATGTTCATGACCCTATGTTCTTCTATGATTCCTCTATGTTTATGTTTTGAGAGGTTTCATGAAACGAGCAGGTGACATGGTGGTGACAAAAGGCATGCTGTGGGGCACGTTTTTTTTTGTCCTATTCGCTCTATTGCCGCAGATTTTAAAAACGTTCTATAAAAATTCTGTACTTGATGTGATAACAATAGGTATTGCTTGGTACGCATATTTAATTATTCTCGGATTTGTTGTGAGTTTCGTTGTTGGTGTAATTGGACATGGAAAGAAAATTTCAGGTTGGTTTTCTCGGACGGAATAGACTTTTCAAAAAAGGGCAAAAAAGGGGACGGTTCACTTTTTCGGCGGGAACGGGCAAGTCCAAGCAGTTCATCCCCCGGCTACTACTCATGCATACATGCAAATTTGGGGTAGTCGAACGCGCAAATCGACACGCACACCAAGGTCGATTAGGTTTTTATCACTCAAAATGAGACAGGACTTGGATGACCAAAATGGGGACGGTTCCCTTTTAATCACTAACGGCTGTCGACACCATCAACGGGCACGCGACCGACGTCAATGACGTGATCACCTTCACGCACGATGAACGCGGCCAACTGACCCAAATTAACTAGACCAATACCCGGAACGACAACTGTAGGGTGTGACGCTGGATTGGGGCTTTACCGATTAAGCTTCGGGCAAGATGTGAATCGTCCGCAACTGGAAACCTTGATGGCGTTCGGGGTCAAGAACGGGGTCACGGCTCGTCCGACGAATATTCGAGTCTCATCGCCAGTAGACGACTTTATTTTTCGGTGACACAACATAAATTTTATAGAAGCAGGGGACATCGACTGCCGATGCCCCCTGTAAATCACCGCGCCGACAAGACGCTGGCTTGTGGTCCTTGCTCTCCTTGCGCTTCTGCGTAGTGCACCTGGGTGCCGACGCGTAGTTGTTTGAAATTCCCATGCGTAACGCTGTTTTCGTGGAAATAAATTTCGCGTCCTTCCGCTGTGGTAATAAATCCGTAACCGGCCTGTTCAAAAACTTGGCTGACGCGGGCGGGAGTATGCATGTCATGGGTCTTGACTTCATTGCGATGGCGGCGCGCATAACTTTGCAATTGACGCCGCGCAGCATCGAAAGCATCGCGGATTGCGACATATAAATCTTCACGCGGCTCGCGTTTTACTATCAGCTCTGCGCCTGGGACATGTATGTCGATGTCGACGTGATACGACTTGCCCTTATGCTGATGTCGATGTGGTGCGTGAATAACGACGCGGCAACTGGTAATGCGGTCGAAGAATTGGGTGAGTTTGTCTGCCTTGGCATGAATGGCGGTTTCAATCGCCTCTGTCAATGGCATATCGCGAGCGGTGATCTGTAAAGCAAGCTTCATTTCACTGTCCTCCACTTTTTGTTAAAAGCGATACGACGTGCGTCGACGAACGTGCAACGAATATTTAGGCGCGGATCGGATCTCCATAGATAAGCTTGATTGTGTTGCGCAGCGTCGCGAGCGCGGCGTCTGCCGTGGCATGAAGAGCCCACGTTTTAATCCTAGCACGAAGAACATTCACCACGGCGAGCGGGTGCTGGCAAGAACTGTACGCGACGAGATCAGGAAGGGCGGCGGTCTTGCGACTAGCCGATATAAGCCCAGATGGTAATTTCGTAAGTAAGAAGTGCGATGTAAAGCCAGGCATAGCCGTAAATGATGTGGCGAACTTGGAGGATATTAAATATTCGGAATTGATGATGAATAACCAAAAACACGACACTGGTCGCGGTCATGGCATATTTTGTTACCAGGAAGATGATCACGCCTTTTTCGATAGCGAGCCTCATGACGATATTCAGCTCAGTGGCTCCCATCGCAAGCAGTTTGAGGGTGATATGCGCGTCGATCATGCACAACACCAGAATGATCAGGCTGGGGATGAATAACCGCGCATCGTAGTGATCCAGATAATGATGATGGGCCATTGTCGAGTCACCGATGCTGCGACGCACGCTTCGACGGCGGCCATTGGCACGGAAAACACTAAAAAATGAGGGGCGATTTTGGCGCCGATCCAGTTGTGACTGACGCATACAATACTGATAAGTCGTTGTTGGGTAAGTCATTGTATTTCCAGTGTTACCGATAGGTGTACGAAAATCTGAACGAAGTATAGTCCGGCAGGGATGCAAAGTTTAAATGAGAAAACGGAATAACCGTTCGCCCAGGTTATACCAACCCGTCGAATGCAAAGGCAGCGCTTGGGTTAATTTGCGTCTTCCGTATACGCGAGTGAGAACGGATGCACGAATGTTGAGAGTCTTGAAATATTCGGTGGTAGAGCAGCTATATTTAATGAAGGTGTCAATGAGTGGACAAAACCTTCCTGTGCAGTGACGCAATCTTGACGATTTAGGAAGAACGGGATGCCCTTCGCATCTGTCAGAAAGTTAATTCTCACCCCTCATTTGCAATGGATTAGTGCAGCCCGAAATTAAATTTTCGTGTTGGCACCAATTCTGTACACAAATCATGTTTATTCGTTCCCACGTAGTCGACTTGGGTGGGCTCTTCATACTTCAATAAATTCAGGAGCACATTATGTTGGCGGAATCGCGTGAAACCATTCGGCAAAATATCCGGCTTGATGAAGTAAACGGATCATTTAGTTTGCAGGTGAAAGATAAGAGTTACGACCCTGCAATGATCTGCGATGTGTCTGTTTCAGGAGCAGGTATTCAACTCATTGAACCCCTGGAAGTCGGCACTTCGGTCGATATGATTTTCAGCGCGGGAGATTGGAAGATCGCTGTAGAAGGACGCGTGGTGTGGTGCGCGGTTGCGGTGGCTCGCGACGAGCCTGGCGCCAAGCGGACGGAAGCTTATCGCATGGGTATTAAATTCAATCCGCGCAATGCCAATAACAATGTCATTTTTTTCATGGCATCGCGCTCCGTGGTCCACTCACACGCATAATCGAAAACATGGATTCGCAGGTTAAATTCTCTTGGACGTTGAACGCCGGCCATCATTCGTGCTGTGGATTTCTAGTGCGGCATGCTGCGTTTGCTGTTTAACCATTTGATCAGCGGTTGCCACTGTTCCAGGTCGAATTCCACGGCCGAAGGCGCCATTTCAAAAATCCCCAATCCCCGTTCGGCGGCGCGAATGTAGTTTTGTGTATCACGCAGCGTTGCGATGAAAGGAATATCCAGCGCCTTCAGAAACGTTTCGAGATGTTGATAGATCAGCGTGTGTTCGCGTACGCGGTTGGCGATCACCGCCAGCTTCACTTCGTCGCGCGAGACGCGGCCCATGGTGAGAATATCCTGGATGAAATGCGCACAAGCGCGCATATCGATGGGCGAGGGTAATACTGGGATAAGCGCTGTTTGCACGCGTCTGAGTGCAGGCGTCAGGTCTTTGCCATGGGTGCCGGCCGGGGCGTCGTAGATGACCACATCGCTATCTTTGGGAATTTTAATTTCATCTTTCCAGCCGCGAATGCCATGAATTACAGGCCGGTCCTGCGGACGCGCCTTGAGCCATTCCAGGCTGCAACCTTGCGGATCGAGATCGACCACCGTAACCGACTTGCCGTTGGCTGCATAGTAGCTGGCGAGATTGCTCGCAATCGTGCTTTTACCACAACCGCCTTTCTGGTTCAGGGTTAAGATGCTGCGCATGATCGCTCCTCGTGGGGGACATGGTTACTGTAGTCGAGATGCGGAACTCCGCCAATGCGAAGTTAAAGATCAAACTCGGCAATGACCGGTGCATGGTCCGAGGGGCGCTCACATTTGCGCGGCGTTTTATCGATGCGGCAACCCGTGCAGGCCTTATACAATGCTGGGCTCGCCAGGATGTGATCAATACGCAGGCCCAAATTGCGGCGGAACGCAGCCATGCGGTAATCCCACCAGGTGTAATGACCGCTTTCCTGAGAATGCAGCCGAAACGTATCGCACAGGCCGGCGTCTATCTGCGCCTGGAAAAATTCACGCACGGCAGCGCTGAAGAGGACAGTGTCTTTCCAGAGTTCAGGATCGTGAACATCGCGTTCATCGGGAGCGATGTTGAAGTCTCCGGTGACGACAACATACTCATGCGCTGCCAATTCATTTTTGAGCCAGCCTGTGAGCGCGTCTAACCAGCGGAGTTTGAAGTCGTATTTGTCCGAGCCCAACGTGCTGCCATTCGGCACATACAGATTGATCATGCGGATCTTGCCAAACGTCGCGGCCAGCACGCGCCGTTCGGGCGTGGTAAAGCCGGGAATATCGACCAGCACATCTGTTCCGGCCTGGCGGCTCAAGATTGCCACCCCGTTGTAGCTTTTCTGCCCGGCAAAGGTCACCTGGTAGCCCAGGTTTTCAACGTCCGCGCGCGGAAAATCGATGTCGGTCACCTTGGTTTCCTGCAAGCCCAGCAAATCGGGCTGCTCCACTGCCAGCCAGTCGTGGAGTTGCGGCAAGCGTATGCGCAGCGAATTAACGTTCCAGGTAGCGACTTTAAACATGTGGGTTGGCCTGACTTTCACCGAGTTTTTTGCGTGCGCGGCGGCTCATCATCCACCATCCCGCGATGACGCCCAGTATTAATCCCAGCCCCAGGCCCATGAATGACATCAGCCGTGCTGAGAAGCTAGGTGCCATGGGCAGCGTTCCGGAGGGAAAGAAGTTACCTGCTTCCCGCGGTGCCGGTGTCACGTTGGGTTTGGCTTCAAGCTGAGCCCTCAACCCCGCATTTTCCACTTCCAGCTCGCGTAAGCGAATCGTGGATTCATAGGATTGCTTGCCGTTATCGCGAATATCGCGGATGTGCTTCTCGAGTTCAACCGCATGCTCAAGCGTATTTTTAACTTCGGCGCGCAAATCAGAAACAATTTTGCTTTCGTCGCGAGGCGCGACGCTTGTGCCAGGATGTTGCTCAAGGGATTTGAGTGTTTCCTGCGCTTTGGCGAAACGTTCGGTGACGTCAAGATACAGTACATGCATGGGCGTATCAGTGGTGACAAATTCAGGCTCTACCCAACCGACGCTGCCGTCATCGGTACGGATTTTTACTAACGCGCCATCGCGCGACAGAACTTTGATGGGCAGGCCGCCGACCACTTGTTTAATGACCGGCGCATCAATCGCATTTGCGCCATGCAAAGGAACGCTCAGCCGATCGCTGATGTAGGTCGGCGGTGGCGGAGGTGTGGCTGGCGGAGCATTAGCAACTAAGGTGGCGAAGAAAAGCCATTGGTAGAACATGCTTGACTGTCCTTCAATCCGGTGATGCCGTTGTGGCGTAGCAAGGCATCAACCGTGGGTGGGCGCCCGCGAAAGTCAGTAAACAATTCCATTGGTTCACGCGAACCGCCCTGCTCCAGAATGGCATTGAGAAATTTTTTGCCGGCAACGGCATTGAATACACCCTGTTCTTCAAATAATGAAAAGGCATCTGCGGATAACACTTCAGCCCACTTATAGCTGTAATAACCCGCCGCATAACCACCCGCAAAAATATGTGTAAAGCTGTGCTGGAAGCGATTAAATGCGGGAGGAATAAGCACCGACACTTCACGCCGCACATCATCCAGAGTTTCCTGCACACGTGCGCCGCGCGCCGGTTCGTAGTGCAAATGCATGCGAAAATCAAACAGTGAAAATTCCAGTTGGCGCAGCATTATCATCGCCGACTGAAAGTTTTTTGCCGCAAGCATCTTGTCGAATAACTCTTCCGGCAAAGGCGCGCCAGTCTGGTAATGCCCTGCGATTACATTCAGCGCCTCGCGCTCCCAGCACCAATTTTCCATGAATTGGCTGGGCAACTCCACCGCGTCCCATGCCACACCATTGATGCCCGACACACTAATATAGTCGACGCGCGTGAGCATGTGATGCAAACCGTGACCGAATTCATGAAATAGGGTTTCGACTTCCTGATGCGTGAGCAACACCGGTGTGTCGCCGACCGGCGGCGTAAAATTGCAGGTGAGATAGGCCACGGGCGACTGCATACCGGCCGGATGTTTGCGGCGGCCGATGCAATCGTCCATCCACGCGCCGCCGCGTTTCCCCGCGCGCGCGTACAAATCCAGATAAAACTGTCCGCGCAGCTCACCCAGCGCATCGCGAATTTCAAAGAAGCGCACATCCGGGTGCCAGGTTTCGACCGATCCGGTTTCAGTGATGCCGATGCCGAACAGGCGGCGCACCACGTCAAACATCCCTTGTAATACCCGATTCACCGGAAAATACGGCTTGAGGTCTTCTTGCGAGAATGCGAAACGCTGCTCGCGCAATTTCTCGCCGTAGTAGGGCACGTCCCATGCTTCGAGCTTGGCCAGGCCGTGCATTTCGCGGGCATAGGCTTTTAATTCCTCGACCTCTTGTTGCGCCATGGGTTTGGAACGCTGTGCAAGATCGCCTAAAAATTGCAGCACCTGCGCCGGGTCCTGCGCCATTTTGGTGGCCAGCGAATAAATCGCGTAATTGTCAAAACCCAGCAACTGCGCCTGTTCATGGCGCAAGGCGAGAATGCGTTCCATCAGCGGGCTGTTGTCCCACGTGCCTGCATTGGGTCCTTGATCGGAAGCGCGCGTGGCATAGGCTGAATAAATTTCGCGGCGCAACTCGCGGTTGTCGGCATGCGTGATGACCGCGTAATACGATGGAAAATCCAGCGTAAACATCCAGCCGTCTTTGTCCTCCTGTTGCGCGGTTTGCTGCGCCAGTGCACGCGCCGATTCGGGCAGGCCGCTCAACAGTGCTGGATCGGTGACGTGTTTATGCCAGGCGCGCGTGGCGTCGAGCACGTTTTCTTCGAACTTGGTGGTGACTTGCGACAGCTCTTGCTTGATCTCTTTGTAACGCGCTTTTTTCTCTGGCGGCAAGTCCACACCCACCAAGCGAAAGTCGCGCAGTGCGTTATCGATTACCTTTTTCTGCGCGCGATCCAGGCGTGCGTATTCAGGGCCGTCGGCGATGTGCTGAAAGGCGCGGAATAATGTTTCGTCCTGACCCAGCTCGGTGTAATACGCCGTGAGCTTGGGCAGTCCGGCGTTATACGCGGCGCGCAGCTCTTCGGAATTCACCACCGAATTCATGTGCCCCACCGGCGACCACAGCCGCCCGAGCTTGTCATTTAGCGCTTCGAGCGGTTCGACAAAATTGTCCCAGGTGTAGTCGTGCGTGCTGTCGACCAGCGCGCGCAGCGCGGCGCGGTTATGCGCAAGCCGCCGATCCAGCGCGGGCTCCACATGCTCAGCACGGATTTTTGCAAATGGCGGCAAGCCGTCAAAGTCTATTAATGGATTGATTTGAGTAGAGTCCATGGGCAGTTGTGAAGAATGTTATGATGCAAGCCGGGCCACAGTTTAATGTAATGGGCGGTGCACACCAAATGTTAACGGACCCGCTGGAATCTGAAACCCCTTACGCCGGTCTGTCGCCGGATCTGGTGCTTAACGCCATCGAGGCGCAGGGCTACGTGTGCAGCGGCCATTTGCTTGCGCTCAACAGCTATGAAAACCGTGTCTATCGGATCGGCATCGAACAAGGCCGTCCACTGATCGCCAAATTTTATCGTCCGGCGCGCTGGAGCGACGCCGCGATTCTCGAAGAACACGCCTTCACCGCCGAACTGGTCGAGCAGGAAATCCCCATCGTTCCTCCGCTCGTCGATACCGAAGGCCGCACCCTGCACGAGTTCAACGGCTATCGTTTCGCACTATTTCCAAGCCAAGGCGGACGCTGGCCGGATCTGGACAAGCGCGAAAATCTCACCTGGCTGGGCCGCTTCATGGGTCGCATCCACGCGCTGGGCGCGGCCAAGCCGTTTGCACAGCGCCCGAGCTTGACACCCACAACCTTCGGCGTGGATTCCTATCAATATTTGCTCGAACACAATTTCGTGCCCGCGCATCTGGTGAGCGAATACCGCGAAGTGGTCGAAGACCTGCTGCGCGAAGTCGACGCCGCTTACGCGCGCGCCGCGCCCGCGCAACTGATCCGCGTGCACGGCGATTGTCATCCCGGCAATATTTTATGGACCGAAGACGGCCCGCACTTCGTCGACATGGACGACTGCCGCATGGCGCCCGCCGTGCAGGACATCTGGATGCTGGTGTCCGGCTCGCGCGAAGAGATGAGCCGCATGCTGTCGGCGTTCCTCGATGGCTATTACGACTTCCACGAATTCGATCCGCGCGAACTGCATCTGGTCGAATCGCTGCGCACCCTGCGTATGATCCACTACGCCGCCTGGCTCGCCCGCCGCTGGAAAGACCCCGCCTTTCCGCTCAACTTCCCGTGGTTCGGCGCGCCGAGTTATTGGGATGAGCACCTCAATACATTACGCCAACAACGGCTGGTGATTGGTGATCCGCCGTTGGAATCACGTTGAGGTTGCTTGGGCTCGCACAGCAGTAACAGGTACTGAGTCCCACGATGCTACATCGTGACCTATTAGAAACGGCTGCGCACTCCCCTTGCAAAAAGAATCGAGGGAAGCGCAGGAGCGCGGGCATCTTGCCCGCAAAACAGCGAGCGGGACGCACGCGCTCCAGTAATAGATAAATCCTGACGGGTGCGATAAGCGAACGCAAAGCGCGGACATCACACGTGCATTCGAGATTGCAAGATACTGCTGGAAGGCGTGGACTTCATGCCAGGCGGCGATGGTCGATGGCAACGCACCGAGCGGCTGTCGAGCGTGCCACGCGCAGCCCAATCCTTTCCTATACTTACCACAAGAAACTTTCGCGTCTGCCGATACTCAGATGGGCGTGACTTCGATATAAAAACCGCTATGGCCATGGACATTATTTTGCGTGATGAGTTGATGCAGAAGCTGGCGGACAACAGTTATTTGTTCGCCGGGAATGCGGCGTTTATTGAAGATTTATACGCGCGGTTTCTGAAAGATCCCGCTTCTGTTGGCGATGACTGGCGGCAGACTTTCGAAGCCTTGCAGCGCACCAATCCGACGGCTCCGGCGGATGCCGACCATGCGGCGATTCGCATCGCGTTCTCGCGGCTGTCGCCGCAGGCGGTTGCGCCGGCCGCGGCGGCGGGCGACGACAAGCAGGTCGCGGTATTGCAGTTGATCAATGCGTATCGATTCCGGGGTTACCAGAACGCGGACACCGATCCGATCCGTTTGCGCGACAAACCGGTGGTGCCGGAGCTTGATCCTGCGTTTCACAAATTCATCGATGCCGATCTGGATACCGTATTCAACACCGGCTCGCTGGTGGGTCCAGCACAGGCGCCGCTGCGTGAAATTCTGAATCTGCTGAAAGAGACTTACGGCGGGCATGTCGGCGCCGAGTACATGCACATCAACACCACGCAGGAGAAGCGCTGGATTCAAAACCGTCTCGAAGGCGCACGCGGGCGCGGCGAATTCCGCAACGCGCAGAAACAGGCCATTCTGCAACGCCTGCTCGCAGCCGAAGGGTTGGAAAAATTCCTGCACGTGAAATACGTCGGACAAAAACGTTTTTCGCTGGAAGGCGCGGAAAGCCTGATTCCGCTGCTGGACGAGCTGGTGCAGCGCGCGGGTGAGCACGACATTAAAGAAATCGTCATGGGCATGGCGCATCGCGGCCGGCTCAATGTGCTGGTGAATATTCTCGGCAAATCGCCGCGCGTATTGTTCCGTGAATTCGAAGGCATGTTCGACCAGCAAACCAATCAGGGGTCGGGTGATGTCAAATATCATCTGGGCTTTGGTTGCGACGTGAGCACCGTGCGCGGCAACATGCACATCACGCTGGCGTTTAATCCGTCGCATCTGGAAATCGTAAGCCCGGTGGTGCAGGGCGCGGTGCGCGCGCGTCAGCATGCGCGCCGCGACCTGGAGGGCGCGCAGGTGATGCCGGTGCTGATTCATGGCGACGCCGCGTTTGCCGGCCAGGGCGTGGTCATGGAAACCTTGCAAATGTCGCAGGCGCGCGGCTACACCACCGGCGGCACGGTGCACATTGTTATCAATAACCAGATCGGTTTCACCACCAGCCATCCGCTCGATGTGCGTTCTTCGGCAACCTGCACCGAGGTTGCGAAAATTGTGCAGGCGCCGATTTTTCATGTGAACGCAGATGATCCCGAAGCGGTGTTGTTTATTACACAGCTCGCGCTCGATTATCGCGTGGAGTTTCACAAAGATGTGGTGATCGATCTGATCTGTTATCGCCGCCATGGTCACAACGAAGCGGATGAACCTAAAGTCACGCAGCCGATGATGTATCGCAAAATCGGTGAGCGCCCCACGATTACCGAACTGTATGGCAAGCAGTTGGCCGGCGAGCAGGTGATCTTGGCGGATGCGATCGATGCGATGAAAAACGCCTATCGGCGCGCACTGGAGCAAGGCCAGACGGTCGCGCCGCATATCGCGATTGTGGAACGCGCCGCCACCACCGATTGGGCGCCCTACAAAAAAACCCACTGGAGCCAACCGGCCAACACCGGCTTGCCGGTGGAGAACATCGCCCGCCTGGCCGCGTTGTTTTGCAAGGTGCCGGAGGATGTCGAAGTGCATGCGAGCGTCGCGCGCATTCTCGACACGCGGCGCAAAATGGCGGCGGGAGAAGTGCCGTTCGATTGGGGTTTCGCCGAGCTCGCCGCATATGCGTCGTTGCTCACCGACGGTTACGCGGTGCGTATTTCGGGACAGGACAGCGGCCGCGGCACGTTCTTTCACCGTCATGCGGTGGTGCATAACCAGGCGACCGGCGACTCATGTATCCCGTTGCAGCATTTATCGGCGGATCAGCCCGGTTTCGTGGTGATCGATTCGTTGTTGTCCGAGGAAGCGGTGCTTGGCTTTGAGTACGGCTATGCCACCAGCGATCCGCGCACGCTGGTGATTTGGGAAGCGCAATTCGGCGATTTCGCCAACGGCGCGCAAGTGGTGATCGACCAGTTCATCAGTTCCGGCGAAGCCAAGTGGGGGCGCCTGTGCGGGCTCACCTTGTTGTTGCCGCACGGTTACGATGGTCAAGGTCCGGAACATTCCTCGGCGCGGCTGGAACGCTATCTGCTGATGTGCGCCGAAGATAACATGCAGGTGTGCATGCCCAGCACCCCGGCGCAGATGTTTCACCTGCTGCGCCGTCAAATGCTGCGACCGTATCGCAAGCCGCTGATCGTGATGACACCCAAGAGCCTGTTACGCCACAAGCTGTCGACGTCGCCGCTGACCGAGATGGTGAATGGGAAATTCCATAACATCATCGGCGAGCACGAAGCGTTCGATCCTAAAAAAGTCAAGCACGCGCTGGTGTGCAGCGGCAAGGTTTACTTTGAACTGTTGCAGGCGCGCAAGGAGCGTGCGATCGAATCCTTGCCCATTATCCGGATCGAGCAGTTGTATCCGTTCGACGCCGGGGAGCTGGCGGTGGAATTAGCGCGTTATCCTAAACTCGAAGTAGTAAAGTGGTGTCAGGAAGAGCCGAAGAATCAGGGTGCCTGGCATAGCATCAGGCATGATCTGCAAGAGGCTTTAACGGCGAAACAAACGCTGGCCTATGCGGGACGCCCGGCCGCCGCGTCTCCGGCGGTGGGATATTTGCAGCGGCATCTGGAACAACAGTTGGCGCTGATCGATGATGCATTCAAATTTTAACAACGAGCTTATGCCATGATCATTGAAGTCAAGGTCCCCGCCCTCGCGGAATCCATCGCCGACGCCACCGTTGTCACGTGGCTGAAGAACGTCGGCGACTACGTCGGCCGCGAGGAACATCTCACCGACCTTGAAACCGACAAGGTGACCTTGGAAGTCACCGCGCCTGAAGCCGGCGTGCTCAAGGAGATCAAACAGGCGAACGGCAACACCGTGCACAGCAATGAAGTGCTGGCAGTGATCGACACCGAGGCCAAAGGGGTCGTCGCGGCAGCCAAGCCGGCAGAGCCCAAGCCTGCCGCACCGCCGCAGGTCGAAACTAAAATGGGGCCGGCCGCACGTAAAATTGCGCATGAAAAAAATGTCGATACCGCCGTACTCAACGGCAGTGGCCGCGGCGGCCGTGTGACTAAAGAAGATGTGCTCAAGGCGGTGAATGCGCCCGTCTCGTCTGCCCGCCTAGAATTCACGCCGGCCCCCGGTGCTCGCCCTGAAGAACGTGTGCCGATGACGCGCTTGCGTGCGCGCATCGCCGAACGCCTGAAACAAGCGCAAAACACCGCCGCCATGCTGACCACTTTCAATGAAGTCAACATGCAGCCGGTCATGGCCTTGCGCGACAAATACAAAGAGCGTTTTCAAAAAGAGTTCGGCGTGAAGCTTGGCTTCATGTCGTTTTTCAGCAAGGCATGCATCGAGGCGCTGCGTAAATTTCCGGTGGTTAATGCGTCGGTCGACGGCAACGACATTGTGTATCACGGCTATTTCGATATCGGTATCGCGGTCGGTACCGAGCGCGGGCTGGTGGTGCCGGTAATTCATGACGCGGATCGCTACAGCTTCGCGCAACTCGAATCCAAAGTGGTGGAATTCGGCCAAAAAGCGCGCGACGGCAAACTGTCGCTGGAAGAGTTAAGCGGCGGCACCTTCACCATCACCAACGGCGGTGTGTTCGGCTCGCTGCTGTCCACGCCGATTTTGAATCCGCCGCAAAGCGCGATTCTCGGCATGCACAAAATTCAGGACCGGCCGGTGGTGGAAAACGGCCAGATCGTCGCGCGTCCGATGATGTACATCGCGCTGTCCTACGATCACCGCATTATCGACGGTCAGGAAGCGGTGCAGTTTTTGGTCGCGGTGAAAGAAGCGCTGGAAGATCCGGCGCGGATGTTGTTGCAGATTTAGGATGGGCATCCTCCCCTCCTCGAAAATGAGGAGGGGAGTAATTTCGCTGACGTGGAAAATAAATCATGAAAAAATTCGACGTCGCAGTCATCGGTGGCGGTCCCGGCGGATACGTCGCTGCAATCCGCTGCGCGCAATTGGGCCTGAAAACCGTCTGCATCGACCAGTTCCTCACCGCCTCCGGCAAACCCGCGCTGGGCGGCGTGTGCCTTAATGTCGGCTGCATTCCATCCAAAGCCTTGCTGGATTCATCCGAACGCTATTACCACGTGCAGCATCAGATTGCCGAGCACGGCATCCGTGTGGGTAACGTGGAGCTTGATCTTGACATGATGATGGCGCGTAAAGAACGCGTCGTGTCCGGTCTCACCGGCGGCATTGCCATGCTGTTCGTCAAACATAAAGTGACCTGGCTGCAAGGGCAGGGACGCTTGCAGTCCCGCAATCAGGTCGAAGTGATCATGCACGACCAGAGCATTGAAATTGTCGAAACCGATAATGTGATCATTGCCACCGGTTCGACGCCGCAAGCGACCCCCGATGTTGATTTCGACGGTGAGCGCATTATCGACTCGACCGGTGCGCTGGCATTAAAAGAGGTTCCCGCGCGCTTCGGTGTGCTGGGTGCGGGGGCCGTCGGGCTGGAATTAGGTAGCGTGTGGAGCCGTCTGGGCTCCAATGTTGTCATTTTACAGCGCCGCGACATTTTCCTGCCCAGCGTCGACCGGAAAATCGCCGAAGAAGCGTATGCGCTGTTTCAGTCGCAGGGTCTCGACATTCGTATGAACACGCGCGTCAAATCGGTGAAGGCCACCGCCAAACACGTTAATGTTGTGTACGAAGACGGCGGCGGCGAGCACAAGTTACAACTGGATTACCTGTTGATCGCCACCGGCCGCAAGCCCAATACGCAAGGGCTCAACGCCGAAGCCGCGGGTTTAAAAATGGATCAACGCGGATTTATCGAGGTGGACGAACATTGCCGTACCAATCTGCCCGGCGTATGGGCAATCGGCGACGTGGTGCGCGGGCCGATGCTGGCGCACAAAGCTTCCGAAGAAGGAGTGATGGTGGCCGAGCGCATCACCGGACAGTTGAGCGATGTGAATTACGCCGTGATCCCGTTTGTGATTTACACCGCTCCGGAAATCGCCTGGGCGGGCAAGACCCAGGAAGAACTCGCCGCCGCCGGAACTCAAGTGCGCACCGGTGTGTTCCCATTCAAAGCCAACGGCCGCGCCCAAGCGTCAGGCGAGCACGCCGGCATGGTCAAGATCATCGCCGACGCGCAATACGACCGGGTGCTGGGTGTGCACATTTTAGGTCCGCATGCGTCGGAAATGATCGCACAGGCGGTTACCGCGATGGAGTTCGGCGCGAGCAGTGAAGACATCGCGCGCACCGTGCATGCGCACCCGACCTTGTCGGAAGCATTTCACGAAGCCGCATTGGTGGTGGACAAGCGCGCGGTGCACATTTAACTGGGCCCGATGTTGTCATTTAGAAACGTGCGCTGACGTCAAATCCAAAGGTACGCGAAGCGCCGCTATCGCGATTCTGCAATGAAATGCCGGCTCGATATTCCGGCGTGATGAACGTACTGATTGTTATGTGGCGCTCGATGCTAATCGGGTCGACTGCGTCATCATCTTTCAATTTCACAACCCGCGCGCCGACACTCGTCGCGCGAGTGAAATAATATTCCAAGGCCGCCGTTAGCGTTCTGTTTGTTGATGACCATGGCGCGTCATAAACCGTCCGCTGCACATCCGCACTGATGCTCAAAGATTGAGTTTCTGAAATCGTTGCCAGATGCTTGCCGGACAGTTGCCAAGTGTGTGCGGCAATCATGTTAACGGAGTCGGGCTCGAGCCGTGTGTAGTCGATGCCCATGTGCGAACTGTCGGTTACATACGCGCCGATGCCACCGTGAAATATGTTCACCTCGGTTTTTTGCCAGCGCGAACCCAGTGTGCCGGAAACACCCTCATAGTCAGGATTGGCGTTATGCCCAGCCCCGGAAGCAAAAGAATTCTGAGATTTATCGTTGACTCTGAGCATGCCAATCGCAGCCGTCAGCGGCGTTTGCATCGATGCAAATCTTGCTTCGAAACCGTATCGCCATTGTGTGGCCGAACCCTCTCCGCTATCTGCTGACAGATGCGTTAAGTTCAGTCCTAAAGCAGGAACTCGCGCCAAGAAAACCGCTTCACCCAGCGCTCCGGAATCGGTTGTTACCGCACTGAGAAACCGAGTCGCAACCAAACCATAGTCGTGGCTCGTAATGTCGTACTTGCTGTGATGAGTTCTGGAATAATCAAAGCCAATTTCATTTTCAAATGAATCTGCGGCAACTGAAAGTGAACAGGTCAGGCAAGACACAACAACAACCGCAGAAAAATTTCTACGCATAATGCACCCCCCAAGGTATGAACTTAATCAGTTAGTATCACAGCCGCAGAGTATAACTTTGCGTCGTCTTCCTCGCCTTATTTAAGGTTACTCGGGAGTCAAAACCGTACCCGATACAATCGGGAAACAACGTATATCCATGCGCTGCGGGGCGTGTTGCAATGAAGTGTCGATTCAAGCGGCGTTGTCAGTCAGTTTTCTGATCGACAAGTCTGATGCCGGTCCTCACTCGCGACTCTCGGATCTCCCTCCACGCGATTTGTCACGAACAGGTCCTGTTGCAGGCAGGTACCGTTCCCGTGTAACGGGCGTTATGCGGGCCCCTCATTTTTAGTGGGAGCGAATCATGAGCAGCACCTTAATAGTTCTTGCATTTACCACGTTAACGGCGGTATCTATTGCGCCCTTCGACAGCAATGATACGGCTTGTCCGAGCGGGCTGCCGGCGCAACTGTTTCTCGATTGTGTGGTTGCGGACAGTTCGGCTCGCAGTGTGGAAAATGGTCCGGCGCATATCGGAGCGGCGGAATACTACAACGTAAGCGAGCAGTTGCAGGCTTGGGCAGACACTCAAATGCGGCGCGATGCCGCACGCGAGCTTACCCTGTCCACGGACAGTGATATTGCACAACAGGTGGACTTACACTGATGTGGACGGTTGTGGTATGGATGCGGATAAAAAATCGCTGCGCCGGCTGGATTATGTTTGCAGGACGCGTGCTGAAGTTGACGCGGATTTCACTGTTCGACCAGCCCGTCCAGTTCCCCGTCCATATGTAACTCGGTCAGGTCATCGAGACCGCCGATCGCTTTGCCGTCGACGACAATTTGCGGCACGGTGCGGGCGTTATTGGTGACGATCTGCATTTCACGCAGGCCGGCGTCGTCCTGGTCGATGCGCACTTCATCGAATGGAATGCGCCACTTTTTCAGCAGTGCTTTGGCTTTGTCGCAAAACGGACAGGTGCCGGTGCTATAGATTTTAACGCGCGCCATGGGCGTACTCCTGAACAAAATATTAAACGGATCGTAGCCCGCACCGCGGGCCGGAACAACGGTTACTTCCGCGGATTATTTTGTGTTGCGGGCACGCACAGGATAATCCCGTTGCTCCGCACCCACATACACTTGGCGCGGGCGGCCGATTTTCTGTTCGCTGTCGTCCATCATTTCCAGCCACTGCGAAATCCAGCCGACCGTGCGCGCCATCGCGAAAATTACCGTGAACATGTTCAGCGGTATGCCCATCGCGCGCAGGATCAACCCGGAATAGAAATCCACGTTGGGATAAAGGTGGCGGGAGACGAAGTATTCGTCTTTCAGTGCGATTTCTTCCAGACGCATCGCAATCTCGAATAATGGCGTATGTTCCGCGTTGAGTTTATGTAGCAGGTCATGACAGGCCGTGCGGATGATCTTGGCGCGCGGGTCGTAATTTTTGTAGACACGGTGGCCGAAACCCATCAGGCGGAAACTGTCGCTTTTGTCTTTGGCGCGCGCGACGAATTTGGCGATGTTATCCGGTGATTCGATTTCTTCCAGCATGTGAATGACGGCTTCGTTCGCGCCGCCGTGCGCCGGGCCCCACAGTGACGCAATGCCGGCCGCGACGCTGGCGAACGGGTTGGCGCGCGAGCTGGAGGCCAGCCGCACCGTGGAGGTGCTGGCATTTTGTTCGTGGTCGGCGTGCAGGATTAATATCAACTCCAGCGCCTTCGCGCTGACCGGGTCGATTTCAAACTCTTCCGCCGGCAGGGCGAACATCATGCGCAGGTAATTTTCCACGTAACCCAGTTTGTTATTGGGATACACGAACGGCTGGCCGCGCGAATATTTGTAACTGGCCGCGGCGATGGTCGGCATTTTGGCGATCAGGCGATGCGCGGAAATTTCACGGTGGCGCGGATCGTTCACGTCGGTCGAGTCGTGATAGAACGCCGACAGCGCGCCGACCACGCCGACCATGATCGCCATGGGGTGCGCATCATGGCGAAAGCCGCTATAAAAACGCAGCAAACCTTCGTGCACCATGGTATGGCGCATGATGATTTTTTGAAAATCCGCCATCTGCGTTGCGTCGGGCAATTCTCCGTATAACAGCAGATAACAAACTTCCACGTAGCTGCTGTGTTCCGCCAGTTGCTCGATGGGGTAGCCGCGATACAACAACACGCCTTTTTCGCCGTCGATGTAGGTGATGGCGCTGCGGCAACTGCCGGTGCTCATGAAACCGGGGTCGTAGGTGAAAATACCAAGATTTGTGTACAGGGAGCGGATATCGACGCCCGGCGGACCGAGCGAGCCATGCATGATGGGCAACTCGATTTCCTTGCCGGTGCGGTTGTCGATGATGGTGACCGTGTCTTTCGCCATGCGTACACTCCTCTGAGCTACTGGTAGTTATCGGCCGGCGTGCAGGCTCATTGAACGAGTTTAACCGCTGCGGCACAATGCGCCGTCTGCTTCCCCTCAGGAATCATATGAAAACCTTGTTTCGATTTGTGTTGTTTCCCCTGCTGATCATTATTTTGCTCGGCGCGGGTTACGTGTGGGCCATGGTGAACTGGAGCTATTCCGCCGGGGAACGCGCGGGCTGGGTGCAAAAGCTGTCGAAAAAAGGCTGGGTATGCAAAACCTGGGAAGGCGAGCTATCGATGGTCGCCATGCCTGGCGCCATGCCGGAGAAATTTCTGTTTACCGTGCATGACGATGTGGTCGCCGGCAAAATCAATCATGCCATGGGCAAGCGCGTGTCATTGACTTACGAACAGCATATTGGAATTCCCGGCACCTGTTTTGGCGACACCCCGTATTTCGTCACGGCGATACAAATCGTCGAGTAAGTCGCGGGCGCGGGGCAGGTTGGTTATACTCTGGCACCATGACCATACGCGATTTCTCGGGCGTCTCGCCCATTGTTTCTGCTTCGGCCTATGTGGACGATGCCGCACTGGTGGTGGGTAACGTCACCTTGGGTGACGATGTTTCCATCTGGCCCATGACGGTGCTGCGCGGCGATGTTAACGCGATTCGCATCGGCGCAGGCACCAACGTGCAAGACGGTTCGGTGCTGCATGTCACGCACGAGCATCCGGATATTCCGGGCGGCTACGCGTTACGCATCGGCGAACATGTCACCATCGGACATAAAGTCATTTTGCATGGATGCAGCGTCGGCGATTACTGCCTGATCGGCATGGGCGCCATCGTCATGGACGGTGCGGTGCTCGAACCCAAAGTATTGCTGGGCGCGGGCAGTCTGGTGCCGCCCGGCAAAACCTTAACCGCAGGCCACCTCTGGCTGGGCTCGCCCGCGCGTAAAGTGCGCGCCTTGACACAGAAAGAACTCGACTGGCTCACGTATTCTGCTTCTCATTACATCGAACTAAAAAACAAATACCTGCGCCACCCATAGCGCGGGCCGATTTTTCGGGAGGCGGGTGTGAGGGTGTTCATCGGAAATATTCCCTGCGGCACGAACAGCGCCGAGTTGCGTTTCATTCTATACAAGTGTTTGACCCGCTCCATCTGGCGTCAATTTAAATTGGCGGTGGTTTACCACTTTGATGTGCGTCGCGATGTGCGATTAAAAATCGTGCAAAAGAAACAGCAGGATCAAAAGGTTTGTTACGCGGTGGCGGAATTCATCCAACCGGTGGTCGGCATTTTGAGCATCGGTCTGCTGCGAAAATATGTCCTGCGCGGCAAACGGCTGGCCGCGCACGAATTCGTGGATCGAGCCTATACCAATGAACGGCGTGCTGTGGGTTCGGGTGACAAGTTGCATCGGGGCGGCGAGCGCCGCCGCAGCGATCGGCGAAGTTTGGGGCAACTTAGGGGCTTGCCCGCTCGACGTTTAGCGGCAAGATAATCATTTGCATACCGCGCAGGTGCAAGCGACGCTGCATGGCCAGCGCGGTTTGGTTATGCAGCAAGCGTGTAAGCCAGTTCTCGTATTTGAAAATCAATTTGCTGGTGAAGAAAATCGCATTGGGATGTTCTTGCACGATCTTTTCCGCCAGCCGGGTTAATTCTTGCAGGGGATCGGTGCCGAAGCTGCGGTAGGATTTCGCCGCCAAGCCTTGACTGTTGCAAAACTCCACGTCGTGTATGAGATCGGCATCCACAGCATATTGCAGTGTGGTCAGCGCGGTTTTGCCGTGGTAGGAGTGCGAGTCGATTTCGCCCGCGCACAGAAAAATAAAATTCTTGAAATGGCCGGGAAACAGGCGCTGCACCCACAGTAGCGTATGCATGACGGCGCCACGGCTGCGCCCCACCAAAAACACCGCGGTCGGTAGTTCAGGATTAAGCGGCAGCGTGGGCGTGTCCGGGCTGGTGGGCCCGCTGGCGAATATTTTGTCGACCACGCGCAGTTGCTCGTCGACATGATTGTAATGGTGTTTTATGTACGCACAGGCAGCGACCACCCCCGCCGTGACCGCCAGCGTGATCCAGCCGCCTTCGCGGAATTTTTCGATCAAGGTCACCAGCAGGATACCGGTCGTGACAATAAAGCCGAGCAGCGAAAGCGCGATGCGCGCCTTCCAGTTTTTCACGTCGAGCCGGCTTTGCCACCAGTGCACGCACAACCCATAGAGCGATAACGAAAACGTGATGAACACGTTGATGCTGTACAGCACCACCAGCCAACTCACATCACCACGGCTGAGCAATAAAATGGCCAGCGCGCCCAGACCCATCAATAAAATGCCGTTTTGCGTCACCAGGCGGCTGGAAAGGTGGCGAAACTGGCGTGGCACCCAGGAATCCGCCGCCATGTTCGCCAGCACCGCCGGGCCGCCGAGAAAGCCGGTGTTCGCCGCCACCGCCAACAGGCCCGCTTCAAAACCCATCACCACGATGAGCAGCGTATGGTCGATCTGTACATTGCCCCAATGCCATCCCTGCATGATGGATGCAAACGTGACGGCATTGAGGGTTTGGCCTTCGACAGGTTTTGCGTCCCATAGCAAATACAGGACGATGATGCCGCCTGCGGTGAACGCCAGCGACAGCGCCATGTACAGCATGGTGAACTTGCCGGTGCGCACGCGCGGTTCGGCCAGGGTGTTGACATTATTGGACACGGCCTCGATACCCGTGTAGGTGCCGCCGCCCAATGAATAGGCGCGTAAAAACAAAGCGGCCACAAACACCCAGCCCAGTTCTTGACTTAAACTTGCGGTCTCTTTGAAGGTGTCGGGCAACAACATGGGCAGGCGCTCCGCATGTGCCTGGATGCCGTACACGATCAATAATGTGTGGGTCAGGATGAAGCCTAAAAATAAGGGCAGCAGAACTTTAATCGATTCCTTCATGCCACGCAGATTCAATGCGATCAGCACGATGATCGACACGACCTCGACGGGAATTTTGTACTCTTGTGCAGTGACCGGCAGCAGACTGAATAAAGCATCCACGCCGCTGGCCACCGAGATCGTAATGGTGAGCACGTAATCCACCATCAATGCGGCGCCCGAGGTCAAGCCTGCGTACGGGCCGATGAGTTGCGAGGCGAGTTTGTAACCGCCGCCGCCGGAAGGAAACAGTTCGATCACTTGCGTGTACGCCGCGGCGATTACGAATACTGTCAACGCCGTGGCGATCGCCAGATACAAACCCAGATGGGTGTGTCCGTCCAGCGCGATGAAACTTTGTTCCGGTCCATAGGCCGACGAAGACAGACCATCCGCGCCCAGACCCACCCAGGCGAGAAATGCTATTAACACAATATGCTGACGTGTCTGCGGGGCAAGCGGATTGAGCGGTGCGCCGAACAGGGCTTGGCGGAGCCTGGCGAAGAATGTAGGTGATGGATTCAACGATTAGGTCCACACGGGAACGACTGCGCGGCATTATGCACCCGCTGCGCAGCCTAAGCCAAGTTACAAGGTTTTGCTTGTTTCCGCGCGCAATTGGTTTATCACCGGCGTGGTGTGCGGACGTACGCCGCGCCAGATGAAAAAGGCTTCCGCCGCCTGTTCCACCAGCATGCCCAAGCCATCCTGTACGGTGGCTGCACCGTGTTGATGCGCCCAATGCATGAAGGCCGTGGGCACGGCGCCGTACATCAGGTCGTAGCAGGTAGCGCCGGGTGTAATCAAATTGCCCGGCAACGGCGGCAGTTCACCTTGCAAGCTGGCCGAAGTGCCATTAATCACCATATCAAATTGTTTGTCGGGCAGCTCGGCATAACCGCAGCCGGATACCGGTCCGAGCGAAGCGAATTCCAGAGCAAGCTCAGTCGCGCGATCCGTCGTACGGTTGGCGATGACCAAGAGCACCGGACGTTCTTCAAGCAGCGGACCCAGAATGCCGCGCACTGCGCCTCCGGCACCCAGAATCAACACCCGCTTACCGGTCAGGTTTGCGCCGATATTGTGGCGCAGATCGCGTAGCAGTCCGATGCCGTCGGTATTGTCGCCCAACAACATGCCGCCGCTGCGTATTGCGATGGTATTTACCGCGCCCGCGCGTTGCGCCCGCGCGCTGCGTTCATTCACCAGCTCCCACGCCTCGCGCTTGAACGGAACAGTCACGTTCAGGCCCTTGCCGCCGCTGGCCTGAAAATTTCCCACGGCCTGTTTGAAGCCGCCGTGATCCACCTGTATCGCCGTGTACACAATGCGCTGCCTGGTTTGCTGTGCGAACAACGCATGAATACGCGGCGATTTACTGTGCGCGACGGGATTGCCCAGCACGGCGTATTGCTCGGGGGGCGCATCGAAGTCAAAAAGAGTGTTCATAGGTTATGCGGTTCATCGCAGTCAGGTGAAAGCATTAGTAATGCTGAGCTTTGCCTGTGCGCTTGGTTACGCGCAATCTTCTTTTAACCAGCCCGCCGCACGCTTGGCGAAGTAGGTGAGGATACCGTCGGCGCCTGCGCGTTTAAATGACAACAACGACTCCAACACTACCGCGCGTTCGTCGAGCCAGCCGTTTTGTGCGGCCGCCATCAGCATCGCGTATTCGCCGCTGACCTGATACACGAAAGTCGGCGCGCCGAATTCATCTTTGACGCGGCGCACGATGTCAAGATAGGGCATGCCGGGTTTGACCATGATCATGTCCGCGCCCTCGTCGAGGTCGAGCGCGACTTCGCGCAAGGCTTCGTTGCTGTTGGCGGGATCTTGCTGATAAGTGTATTTGTTGCCCTTGCCGAGGTTGGCGGCCGAGCCGACCGCATCGCGGAACGGGCCGTAAAAGCTCGAGGCGTATTTGGCGGAATAGGCGAGGATGCGCGTGTGGATGTGGCCTGCGGATTCAAGGGCATCGCGGATGGCGCCGATGCGGCCGTCCATCATGTCGGACGGCGCCACGATATCCGCGCCGGCCTGTGCATGCGACAACGCTTGTTGCACCAGCACGGCCACGGTTTCGTCGTTCAGCACATAGCCGCTGGCATCGATCAGCCCGTCCTGGCCATGAGTCGTGAAGGGGTCGAGCGCAATGTCGGTGATCACACCCAGCTCCGGCACATTTTGCTTCAACGCACGCACCGCGCGCTGTGCCAAGCCGTCCGGATTGAATGCTTCACGCGCATCGAGCGATTTTTTTTCGACCGGCACCACCGGAAATAAGGCTAATGCCGGGATGCCTAAATCGACCAATTCCGCGGCTTCTTTCAATAGCTCGTCGATGGTCACGCGCTCGATGCCGGGCATGGATGGGATCGGCACGCGCTGGCGTTGGCCTTCCATGACGAATACCGGATAGATGAAATCGCCGGCGCTTAGATGTGATTCGCGCATCAGGCGGCGCGAAAAATCGTCGCGGCGCATGCGGCGTGGACGCGTGCGCGGGAACTGGCCATTACCGCTGTCTAGTTTTACCACCGGGAAACCTCATGCATAGGACCTGGAGGCATCATAAACGAGGGAGCGCCAAACCCGAAGGTCCGGCGCTCCCCGTTTCTCCCTGCAAACGTGGCTTTATTTGCGTTTTTTCTTGCTTGCGGCTTTTTTCGGCGCGGGTTTCTTTTTCGTAACGGCTTTCTTTTTTGCGACCGGTTTTTTGCTGACTTTTTTTGGCGCGGCTTTTTTCTTGAGAGCCACTTTCTTTTTTAGGGTCTTTTTCGCCGCCTTTTTCAGCGCGGCTTTTTTCTTCACGGCAGCCTTCTTGGCCGGAGCTTTTTTCAGGGCGGCTTTCTTCTTGGGCACCGCTTTCTTTTTTACCTTCGCGGCTTTTACCGGCGGCTTGACTGCGGGTTTTTTCACCACCGCCGGTGCGGGCGGCCGTTTGGGTACCGGTTTGGCGGCAAAAACCGCCGCCGCCGTGCGTGCGATTTCCGCCTGCCGTTCGGCGGTTTTCACCACTTTTTCGGGAGGCACATCGATGTCGTGCTGGACAAACATGTTTTCGATGACGCCTTGTTCCGGCAGCTCGTCGATAATTTTGCAGACGTCACTGAAAATATCTTGAATTTCACCCACGCCCTGCACCGTGCGCAGTTTGTTCTGATTGCGGTAATAGGCGATCAGCGGAGTGGTTTGCGCTTCGTAGACGCGCAACCGGTTGCCGATGGTTTCTTCGTTGTCGTCGGAGCGATGGTGCAGGTTGCCGCCGCAGCGGTCGCAACGATCCGCCAGACGCGACGGTGAGCTGTAAATGTTGAATAAAGTACCGCAGGAAACGCAAGTGCGTCGCCCGGTGATGCGCTGAATCAAGATGTCGAAGTCGACCGCAATCAGGATGGCTGCGTCCAGCGGACGTTTGATTTTCGCCAGCATCGCGTCCAAAGCCTGGGCTTGCATCATATTGCGCGGAAAGCCGTCGAGGATGAAGCCGTCCTGGGTATCCGGTTTAGACATCCGGTCACGGATCATCTCGAGCACGACTTGGTCGGGGACCAGTTGTCCAGCATCGAGTGCGGACTTGGCCAGCACGCCCGTGGGAGTTTTTGCATCCACCGCCGCACGTAATAAATCACCGGTGGAAATTTGCGGAATTTTGTATTTTTCAGCGAGACGTTTGGCTTGGGTTCCTTTGCCGGAACCGGGCGCACCAAGCAGTACGATTCTCATTGTCGTGATCCACTCCCATGGCTTGATTTTGACTGCCGAACTATGCATCGAACCTTAGGTCCGGTCAATGCCGTCATCAGCGATTTCAGCTTCTCGCCGGCGGCGAGCTAGAGTAGATAGTAGTCGGTTTCTTGATTAGCACAATTACGGGAGCAAGACATGGCAAAGAAGAATGCTTTTTACGCGCAGTCGGGTGGGGTTACCGCAGTCATCAATGCATCGGCCTGCGGAGTGATCGAAACCGCGCGCAAACATAAAGACAAGATCGGCAAGGTCTACGCCGGGCGCAATGGCATCATCGGCGCGCTGACCGAAGACCTGATCGACACCAGCAAGGAATCGGCGGCATTTATCAAGGCACTGCGCCATACGCCGTCCGGCGCGTTCGGTTCATGCCGTTACAAATTGAAAAGCCTGGAGCAAAACCGGCGCGAGTACGAGCGCCTGATCGAAGTGTTCAAGGCACACAACATCGGCTACTTTTTTTACAACGGCGGCGGCGACTCGGCCGACACCTGTTTGAAAGTGTCACAGCTTGCCGAAACCATGGGCTACCCGATTCAGGCAGTGCATGTGCCCAAGACCGTCGACAACGATTTGCCGATCACCGACAACTGTCCCGGCTTCGGCTCGGTGGCCAAGTACATCGCGGTGTCGACGCGCGAAGCAAGCTTCGACGTGGCGAGCATGGCCAAGACCTCAACCAAAGTGTTCGTGCTTGAAGTCATGGGCCGGCACGCCGGATGGATCGCGGCGGCGGGCGGCATGGCGTCAAGTAAAGACACTGAAATCCCGATCGTCATTCTGTTTCCAGAAATCGCGTTCGAGCGCGCCAAGTTCATCGCCAAAGTGGATGGGTTAGTGAAGAAGCACGGCTATTGCTCGGTGGTGGTGTCGGAAGGCGTGCATGGGGCCGACGGCAAATTTCTTTCCGACCAAGGCCTGCGCGACGCGTTCGGTCATGCGCAACTGGGCGGTGCCGCGCCGGTGATCGCGGCGATGATCAAGGAAGATTTAAATTTGAAATACCACTGGGCGGTGGCCGATTATTTACAGCGCGCCGCGCGTCATGTCGCGTCCAAGTCCGACGTCGAGCAAGCGTACGCGACCGGCAAAGCTGCCGTGGAATTCGCACTCAAAGGCCACAACGCCGTGATGCCCGCCATCACGCGCGTGTCGAACAAGCCGTACAAGTGGAAAATCGAAATGGCGCCGCTGGCCAAAGTCGCCAATGTTGAAAAAATGATGCCACGCGATTTCATTACCGAAGACGGCTTCGGTATCACGCCGAAGTGCCGCGACTATCTGGCGCCTCTGATCAAGGGCGAAGATTATCCACCGTACAAAGATGGCCTGCCGCAATACGTGCGCTTGAAGAATGTGGCGGTGGCGAAGAAGCTGGCGGAGTTTGTGATGAGCAAATAGTCACGTGCCACGTTCTGTGGCCATTACCTGTGCTTAAAACAACATTAAGTGGCGCTGGAAAAAATTGTCATGCCGGCAGGCATGAGGGGTGGGTGTGGTTATTTTGTGCGTGATAGCATCGCCAATGCTGCATACCTCCGGCCTGTTTGCTTTCATGCAGGGGCGCTGTGCACATCAAGACAAACATGGAAACTTAAAATTCAGACGAGGGACAGAGCATGACATCATATTATGGGAGATCTATTCTAGGCGCCGCGAGTGTAAGTCTGGCCGTGCTTCTTACGGCGAATTTGACGGGATGTAATGACCCGGAGAAACAGGCTAAGGAAGTCGATACAACTGCGCCGGTCACGGAGATTGCCGACACGACCAATTATGCCACCCTGGCCGCCGACGAAGTTCAGCACGCACTGAGTTATGCCGATTTACAGGGTGTAGCCGTGACCACGGTGTTTTACTGTAGCAGCCCGGCTCCACGCACGACCGATACCGGTAATGGCAGTATTTCCGTCACCGTCGATGATGTCGATCCGCCCGGGCATTCCGCCGGGGACAGCTACACGACCACTTACGATATGTGCGTTCAGTTTGGCCGTACGCTCGATGGCAGCAGCAAGTTCACGATTGATGCGTTGTCGGGTGAGCTGTTTTCACCGGCACCGGCGATCTGGAATATCGCAACCACCGCGGTGTCGGATATGACGATTACCACCGCCACCTCAAGCCGTACCGAGCAAAGCAGTTATGCGTTCACCGCAGGTACGACCGACGGGGTGATTTATTCCAAGATCGCGGAGGGTACTTCCAGCGGGAGCGTTACACGAGCGAGCGTGACGACCACCCAGTCCAGCAACTTTAAAATGACCATGGACGAAAATCACAGCACCAATTTGTATACGCACACCATGCTGGTGGACAGGAAAGGCGGTGCGCGTGGCGATCTGTTGATTGAAACCCCGGAAGCATTGGAAGGTCCATTGGGCACCTTCGGCACTGCGCCGACCAGCGGCTCGATCAAGGTGACGCGTATTACTGCGGCGGCCACGTCCATTACCACCATAACCGCACTGGGTGGAGGTGATGCGCGTGTCGATGTCGACAGTAACGGCGACGGCACCATCGATACGACTTCTACTGTGCCTTGGCGGCGCGCAATTCTTGGTCTGTTGTTTTAAGGCCACATCCGCAGGTGAACTCGTACTGATTTCTTCTGCTTAAAGTTGTGTAAAGTGAAAGAGGGACGATGAGTCGTCCCTCTTTTATTTTTAAAACGAGGGTGACGTTTTAACGAGGATATTTTTTAAAGACGAAACGGGTTTTACCGATAAATGAGCCGTTGAATCCAACTAAGTGATTCGCATCCAGTACGGGCCACGACAATAAATTGGGATCAAAACATGAACAAATCCCCGCGCGCCTGGTTTAGGCAGGGTTTATTGTGGGCCGGGTTATGGTTTTCGTTCATACCGGGCGCGGTCTATGCTGATCTCATTCTGTCTGCGCCGCCGCGTGAAAGTGCCGAACAAGGCAAACGCATGTATGAGCCGCTCGCCCAATATATCGGCGACCTGGTGGGCGAACCGGTGACCTACGCGCAGCCGCTCGACTGGCTGCAATACGCTTCTGAAATGCGCAGCGGGAAATACGACATCGTATTCGACGGCCCGCATTTCGCTGCGTGGCGGATCAAACATCTGAACCACACGCCCCTGGTTAAATTGCCTGGAACGCTGGATTTTGTCGTTATTGCGCGCTGGGGCGACAAGCGCATCAATAAATTGCGCGATCTGGTCGCCTTGCCGGTGTGCGGGTTGCCGTCGCCTAATTTGGGCACCACGATGGTGATGGCGCAATTTGTTAATCCGGTCACGCAACCCGACATCCATGAGGCCAAGGGAGGATTCGACGATGTGGTGGCTACGTTTGCTTCCGGTAAATGCCGTGCCGCAATTATTCGGGATTCGGTGTTTAAAAAACTGAACGACATTGATAAAAAGCAATTTAAAGTCATATTCAAAAGTCCATCGTTTCCAAATCAAACCGTCACCGTGAGTGATCGCATCCAGCCGAAGTTGTACGCAAAATTAATTGCCGGATTGACAGTAAAGAAAGGCTTCGCCCCAGGGGAGAACCTGTTTGCGGAGCTGAGCAAAAATGCCCGCTTCTTTATCCCCGCTCAGAGCGCTGAGTACAAAGGCATGGAAACATTGCTGGAAGGCGTGGTGTGGGGTTGGTGAGTACTGCGGAAAATTTTGGGTATATAATGCGCCCCCAAGATTTTTCAATGACTGCGCTAACGCGGCCGACAGCTAACAGTATTCTAGGAGTGAGCAATGAATCTGGACCGTGTTACATCCGGTAAAGACATACCGCATGACATTAACGTCATCATCGAAATTCCCGCGCATAGCGATCCAATCAAATACGAAGTCGACAAGCTCACAGGTGCCATGTTCGTTGACCGCTTCATGGCCACGGCCATGCACTATCCGGTGAATTATGGCTATGTTCCGCACACCTTGTCGGAAGACGGGGACCCGGTCGATGTGCTGGTGGTCACTCCATTCCCGCTGCGTACCGGTATTGTGATCCGTTGCCGTCCCGTGGGCATGCTGAATATGACGGACGAATCCGGCGTGGACGCGAAAATTATCGCCGTGCCGGTAAAAAAGCTCACATCCTTGTATGACCGGGTCAATACCTATTTGGATTTACCGCAGCAGCTTCTTGACCAGGTGGCGCACTTTTTCGAACATTACAAAGACCTGGAACCTGGTAAATGGGTCAAGGTGGAAAGCTGGGTCGGTGCGGAAGATGCGAAAGCGGAAATCCTCGCCGGCCTCAAGCGTTACGAAGCCTTGCCGGAAAAACCCTACTTCTAACCTCCTGTCACCGGCGGAAAAAAAGCCACTTCGTCGCCGTCGCTCACGCGGTCTTCGAGCTTTGCATATTCCATGTTCACTGCCATCAGCACGTTGGGCGGAAGTTCCGCGTCGCGTGTGGCGACACGCCAGACGTCGGCGACGGTTGCAACATCCTGGGCGGAAATTTCGTCCTGCGCGCGCGCCAGGCGTTCGCGCAGACTTGCGAAGTATTTTACGGTAATGGTCATGGCTCTCGTCCAGTTTTGGGCTAGTAGCTAATTTTCCAGCGCACAGTTGAACGCCTATACTTACCGGGACAGCCCCAATATACAAGGATCACAGTGTGCCTGATCTAACCCATTTTAACAGTGCAGGCGACGCGCACATGGTGGATGTCGGCGCCAAACCTGAAACCGAACGGCGCGCGGTCGCGCAGGGCCGTATCGTAATGCAAGCCGACACCCTCAAGCGCATTCTTGCCGGCACCCAAGCGAAAGGCGATGTGTTGGGGATTGCCCGCATCGCCGGCATCATGGCCGCAAAAAAAACCGCCGATTTAATTCCGCTGTGCCATCCCATTCCACTGACGCGCGTGCAGATCGATTTTACGGCGCAACCGGACGAATCCGCGATCTTATGTCTGGCCAGCGCCGAAACCTGCGGCCGCACCGGCGTGGAAATGGAAGCCCTCGCGGCCGTGAATATCGCGCTGTTGACGATCTACGACATGTGCAAGGCCGTGGACCGCGGCATGACCATGCAGGATATTGGTCTGCTGGAAAAATCCGGCGGCAAGTCTGGCACATGGCGGCGCGGCTAGCGCATACCCGCACCGGTCGATTGTTGCCTTAAGGTGAGCCAGGTAAGTCACAGTGCATTCACACCACGATCACCACCACCATCATCATGCCCACCCGAAATCAGGCGGAGGTTCGCTCGCTTGGGCGCTAATCTTGACATTTGGCTTTGCCATCGTGGAAGCGCTCACGGGATGGTGGTCCGGTTCCCTGGCCTTGCTGGGCGATGCGGGCCACATGGTGTCGGACAGCACCGCATTGGGATTGGCGTTGCTGGCGGCCTGGATCGCGCATCGCCCTCCTTCGGCCAAACACACGTACGGTCTTGGCCGGCTCGAAACGCTGACCGCGTTCGCCAATAGCGTATTGATGATCGCGATCGTCGCCGCCATCGTGGTCTCGGCGATCGGACGTCTGCAATATCCGCAACCGGTGCAGGGCGGCGCGGTCATGGGCGTTGCGAGTCTGGGGTTGCTGATTAATATCGCGGTGTTGTTCGTGCTCAGACGCGGCGAGCAGACCTTGAATACCCGCGGTGCGTTATTGCATGTCATGGGCGACATGCTGGGATCGCTTGCGGCCATCGTGTCGGGAGCGGTTATTTTCTATACCGGCTGGCTGCCGATCGACCCGATCCTGTCGATGGTGATTTGCGCCTTGATTCTGGTTTCCAGCATCAACTTGCTGCGCGAGTCGTTGCACGTGATTCTCGAAGGCGTGCCCGATCACCTGCTGTTGCGCGATGTCGGTGTGGCGATGGCCAGGGTGCCGGGTGTTGTCTCGGTGCACGACCTGCACATCTGGACCATGGGTAACGGTCAGCCGGGCTTGTCGGCGCATATGATTGTTCGCGACATGATGCAGTGGCCGGAGATTCTGGTGCAGCAACGGCAAGTATTGGCGGACAACTACCGCATCACGCATGTCACTCTGCAACCGGAATTGATCGCCCATACCCAGCCGCTGGTGCAGATGAGCGGCGAACGGCATTCTTGATGGAGCCCGTGAATCCGGCGGTAGTTAACACCCCGGGAACGCCGGAGCAGCGCTTCGATCCAACAGTATTCATACCCGGGTATCGCACCGATGGGCACTATTTACATTGGGATCTCAGGATGGCGTTACGCGCCGTGGCGCGGCGTGTTTTATCCCCAAGGCCTGACTCAAAAGCGCGAGCTGGAATACGCGGCGCGCGCCTTGCCGACGATTGAAATCAACGGCTCCTTCTATGCGCTGCAACGTCCGGAAAGTTACGCGGCGTGGTATGACGCAACCCCGCCGGGCTTTATTTTCAGTGTTAAAGGCAACCGCTACATCACCCACATCCTGCGGCTGCGGGATATAGAAAAACCGCTCGCCAATGTGTTTGCGTCCGGGGTATTCAACTTGCGCGAAAAATTGGGGCCGTGTTTATGGCAATTTCCACCCAGCTTTGCGTATCACCCGGAACGTGTCGAACATTTCCTGAGTTTGTTACCGCACGACACGCAAACCGCCTTGGAGTTTGCACGTAAGCGCGAGCCCCATATGAAAGGCCGCAGCCGGCTTGCGATCGACACGAATCGCAAACTGCGTCATGCGATGGAAATCCGTCATCACAGTTTTGTCGATGCGTCCTTCGTGGCGCTGCTGCGCAAATATCAGGTCGCCTTGGTGGTGGCGGATACCGCCGGGAAATGGCCGTATCGAGAGGACGTGACGGCGGACTTTATGTATTTGCGCTTGCACGGCGAGGAAGAGCTCTACGCCAGTGGTTATACCGAAGCCGCGCTGGATCGCTGGGCGGCACGCATTCGCACCTGGAGTGCGGGCGGCGAACCGGACGATGCCCGACATATCTCGAGTGTGCCTGTGCCGCAACGCGCGCGTCGCGATGTGTACTGTTACTTCGATAATGACGTAAAAGTAAAAGCGCCGTTCGACGCCCGGCGCTTGCTTGAGAAACTTGGGCTGGGCAAGAATTTACAGCCCTTCATGGAGCAAGCCCGGCTGCCCCTACCCAATGACCTTCAATGACGTTAACCTTCCCGCCATGCTTCTGAAATTTACAAAAATGCACGGCTTGTGCAACGACTTCGTCGTGATCGACGCGGTGCGTCAAGACGTGACGCTCAATGCCGCGCAAATTCGTTTTCTGGCGGATCGCCATTTTGGCGTGGGCTGTGATCAGGTGCTGCTGGTCGAGCCGCCGCAAAGTCAGGACGCCGAATTTCGCTACCGTATTTTTAACGCCGACGGCGGCGAGGTTGAGCAGTGCGGTAATGGCGCGCGCTGCTTCGCGCTGTTTGTGCGTGCACAGGGGCTCAGCGATGAAGATACCCTCGTGGTGGAAACCAAGGCTGGGTTGATCCGCCTGACCATCGAACCCGATGGCCAAGTTACGGTGAATATGGGCGTGCCCTGTTTCGCCCCGCCCGACATCCCTTTTACAGCTGAGCGCGAAGCGATGTTCTATGCTTTGCAGGTGGAGGGCGCGTCAGTGCAAATCGGTGCGGTATCGATGGGCAACCCGCACGCGATCCTCGTCGTGGACGACGTGCAGACGGCTCCGGTCTCGACAATGGGCGCGTTGATCGAGCGTCACCCGCGCTTCTCCAGGCGGGTAAATGTGGGATTCATGCGCATCGTGAATGAGCGTCATATCCAGTTGCGCGTGTTCGAGCGCGGCGTGGGAGAAACCCTGGCCTGCGGCACAGGTGCTTGCGCGGCGATGGCGGTGGGCAGGCGGCGCGGTGTGCTTGCCGAACAGGTGCAGGTGGATTTACCGGGCGGTAGTTTAAACATTGCATGGCAGGGCGGCGACAGTCCGGTGTGGATGACGGGCCCCGCAACAACGGTATTTGCAGGAGAGATCGACCTATGAGTTCGACACAGCAAGAGTTACCCCGCATTTCTGAAACGGACGTGATGAGTTTCTTGCAGTTAAATCCGGATTTTTTTGACGCGAATCCCCAGGCGCTTGCCGATATCAAGCTGCAACACGACAGCGGCAAGGCGGTCTCGCTGATTGAGCGGCAAGTCACGGTGCTGCGCGAGCAGCGCAAGAAACTCAAACGCCAGTTGCAGGATCTGATCGACATCGCGCGCCAGAACGACGACCTGAACCGGCGGCTGCATCAGCTCACCTTGCGCTTGATCAATTGCCGCCGCTTGAGCGAGGTACTGGATACGCTCAAGCACCATTTGCAACGCGACTTCAACGCCGACGCTGTGACCTTGCGGTTGCGCGCCATTCCAAACCGTCCCGATCTTGCCGCGTTCGCGGAGTTCAACGCCGATGCTGAAACGATATTCGACGGTTTCACGCGCCTGGTGAATGAGCAGAAACCGGTCTGCGGCCGTTTCCGGCCCGAGCAAATGCGTCAGCTCTTTCCCGCCAGCACGGTCAACCTCGGCTCGGCGGCGTTGATTCCGCTGCATGATCTGCCGGTGTTCGGCATGCTGGCCGTGGGCGCGTTGGATGCGCAGCGGTTTCATCCTGAACAGGGCACGGTCTTCCTCGCCCAATTGGGCGAGCTGGTCAGCCATGTGCTGCGCGGTTGTCTGGCGGAATGACGACGCGATGCTGAATAGTCGGCACGCAGTGATGCAACCGGCCGCGCTGGAGTGGGTGAGCCGTTATGTCGCGCACTTGCGCGACGAACGCCGCATGTCGCCGCATACCGTGGCCAGTTATGAGCGCGACTTGCAGCGCGTGATGGAATTTTGCGCCACGAAAAATGTGCCCGGCTGGGATGAGCTTAACGCGCACGCCGTGCGCGGCTATGCCAGTTGGCGCCACCGCACCGGCATCGGCGGGCGCAGCATTCAGCGTGAATTATCGGCGCTGCGCATGTTCTATAAATACCTCGGCCGGGAAAATATCACGCTCAGCAACCCGGCTTTGGGCGTGCGCGCGCCCAAAGCCACGCGCCTGTTGCCCCAAGTGCTTGATGCCGATCAGGTCAGCCGGTTGCTGCTGATCGATCCCGCCAACCTGCTGGCGGTACGCGATTACGCCATGATGGAGCTCATGTATTCATCCGGCCTGCGTCTGGCCGAGCTGGTGGGTCTTGACATCAATGATCTGGACTTGAAGGACGCGACGGTGCGGGTGACCGGCAAGGGTTCCAAAGGGCGCATGGTACCGGTGGGCCGTAAAGCCCTCGGCGCCTTGCAGGACTGGTTGACGCGCCGCGGTTGCCTGGTATCCGGCAATGATCCCGCCGTATTCGTCAGCAATCGCGGCAAACGTATTTCACCGCGCGCGGTGCAATTGCGGCTGCGCGCATGGGGCGTCAAACAGGGTATCCACAGCCCTTTGCACCCGCACAAGCTGCGCCATTCGTTTGCCAGTCATCTGCTGGAATCCAGCGGCAATCTGCGCGCCGTGCAAGAACTGCTCGGTCACGCCGATATTTCCACGACCCAGGTGTATACCCATCTCGACTTTCAACATCTCGCCAAGGTTTACGATCAGGCGCATCCGCGCGCGAAGAAAAAAGCTAAGGGTTTGTAAACTACCCGCTGCTCTTGCACCTCAATGTGCGCGGGATGGACGTTGGTCTGGCCTGTCAATGATCTACACAACCTCCTTTACAACCTTCCATTGCTCCAGCTTCTGGTCCTGAGCCATACCCGCATGCGCGGGACTGGTCGACGGCAGCCGCAGATAATGCAGCGGTGCATAACCGTTGCATAACGCGGGCAGCACATGTTTTTTATACGCCGCTTCGGCTTTTGCACCGTTGAAAAATACAAAGCGCAGCTGCGGATGCAGGGCATAGAACGCGGCGAAATCATTGGCGATGATGGACGCTTCCTGGATGTTCGAATCCAGGCTGCCGCGGCGTTCGCAACACTTCAGCACATCCCATAAGGCGACGTGTTTTGAACGCAGTATTTGCAACCGCTGCGGATAATCAAGCTGTGGCACGGCACCGAAGAGTGCTCCCATGATGGGCCAAAATGCATTGCGTGGATGTGCGTAGTATTCGGCGCGTTTAAGCGACAGTTCGCCCGGCATTGAGCCGAGCACCAGCGCTTTCGCATCGGGCCGGCACACCGGTTCGAAACTGTGGATCACCGTCATGGCCGCGCCGCCGAGTCAGGTTCGCAGGATTTCGGTCGGCTTGCCGTCCAGGCTGAGTTGATTTTTTTCTTCCCAATATTGCCGAACGCCTTGCGGGCCTTTTTTTTCGGCCCACTTTTCCAATTGATCGCGCTGCGCTTTAAAGTCAAGAAAAGGCACGCCCATGCCGCAGGAGGTTTGCACCAGATCGATCGTAACGTCCACGATCTGGCGCGACCCGCGCATCTCCGGAAAAAGCGGCAGCAGCGTATTCCATTCTGCATCGCGCGGGTGCAGCGCGCGACCTTGGCCGTACAAGCGCAGGATCAAGGGATCGCCTTCGAACGCGCAGAACATCAGCGTAATGCGCGGCTGCTCGCGCAGATGCGCGGCGGTTTCGTTGCCGCTGCCGGTGAGATTGAGCCACAGCACGCGGTCGGGCGCGGCCACGCGCAGCGTATCCATGCCTTTGGGCGACACATTCACGCGCCCGTCAGCCGCGGCGGTGCCGACGAAAAACATTTTCTGCCGGTTAATGAAGTCGGTCAGATGCTCGGTCAACTGTGTGTACTGTTTGCCCATGGGTAGTTACCTGCTGCGGAAGAGCTCCACATAAATCATATAACACGCGCGACATTCCAGAAATCACGGTAAGGCCGTGCGACGGGAGAACGAATCAGTTAGCGGGTTTCGCAGTGGGTTGTGGCGTCGGCGCGCTGTCGCTCGCGGGCTTGAGCGTGAACAGGCGCTGACGTATTTCGGAAGTGAACTGGTACATCACGCCGGCGTCTTTGCGGCCCAGGAGCAAGTCGTTGTCCTTGCTGCTCATCACATCGAATGACAGCGGTGGTGTGGTGCCGGAAAAATTTAGGGTGACATGCTCGCCGGTGGGCGTGCCGTTGTAGGCGCTGACTTGCAAGGCTTGCGCATGGCGCCACTCGTCGACAAATTTGTTGATGTCGTCGGTGGCAAGGTTGGCGACCGCCGGAGTTGTAATCCACTTGCCGCTGCTGTCCTTGTCGCGCTGCACGGTCAGCTGCGGGAGTTTAATTTCGGTCAGTTCCTGCGCATGTTCGGGCAGCAAGGCGGTGCTGACGAATCCGGCCGCATCGCCATTGGCGCGCAGGAAAACCTCGTCGGCGATCAGATGAATAGTGTCGCCCACGCGCACATAACGGCGGCTGTCGAGCGGGTTCACGCCGCCGAACTCAATCAGTTGGCCGTCCAGCGTCAGTTTGATTTTGGGCGTATCGAGTTCATATTGTTTGAGATCACGACCCGCTTGCGGGAAGCGCGCATGGCTGGTTGCTTGCGCCGCGTGGGTAATTCCCGAGACCCGGAATTCATTGGCCTGCAACTGCAATGGCTGGGTGATGCGCCATCCGCCGGCTTGTTTTTCGAATACCAAGGTGTCGCGGCCGGTGCGTTCGATGGTCACGTGCTCGATTTTATCAGCCGGCAAAGACGTGAGTTTGGGCAGTTCAGGGGCCTTGGCTTTACCAGGTTCGAAAATCACCAGCAGCGCCAGCACGATGATGAC
The DNA here is from genome assembly GCA_964532385.1 of uncultured Gammaproteobacteria bacterium. GTDB lineage: Bacteria > Pseudomonadota > Gammaproteobacteria > SG8-11 > SG8-11 > UBA6921. The sequence goes on from CAZHHW010000005.1 coordinate 37,358, forward strand.
GGCGGCGAGGGAAAGATTAAGGAGCAGGCGTTTGTCCATGGTGGCATCGTCTTTAAAGGTAGTGAGACAAGGTAACGGGAAAATTTCTTCCCCCCGCAAGGGGAAAGGAGTGCTTCACGTCAAGCCGTAGCTACAGTTTTGAGTTTCAATAGCTGCATGACAACATCAGGATCACCGCTTCCGCCGTTTCATCCAGATCATCACGCCGCTGCCGACCAGCAACGCGGGCAGCAACAGCAGGAAGCCAAAGCCGATCACGATCTGCACGGGTTTCGACAACTCCAGAGTGCGATCCAATGCGGTTTTCGCCGGGACCGACACCAGGGTGTCGTCGTGGCTTAGCCAGTTGAGCATGTTCATGCCCAAATCCAGATTTCCGCCATTTCCCAAAAAACTGTTGGAAATGAAATCGCCGTCGCCGACCACAATCACGCGTTGTTCATGCTTATTAGCGGAGTTTTCCGGAGCAGGATTTTTCAGTTCGCGGTTCATGGCAACGGCCACGGTGAGTGGGCCGGGCATGTCTTTGCCTTTATCGAAAGCGATATCGCCGCTCAATTTTCCGGTTTCCGACCAGGTGCGTGCGACAGTTTGCAGAATCGGTTCGCCTTCCCAGCCTTCCGGTTTTTTGAAGTCAATACCCGCAGCTTGCGGGAACAGGGTCATGGATTTGAAGCCGCGCGTGACCGGATGAAATGAATATTCCGCGACGATGGCGAAACGCGGATCATTGATGCCGAACAATTGCGTGGTCGGATCCACGATCACGCCGGGATAAAATTCGATGCCCAGCATTTCGGCCAGGGGTTGCAGACCATGCAACGATCCCGGATCGGCCAGCCATAATACGTCGCCGCCGTGTTCAATGTAGTCGCGCAGAATTTTCACTTCGCCGGGCAAATAGTCAACCTGCGGCCCGGCGATGACCAGCACGCTGGTGTTGTTCGGTATCGCCGGGGTGTTGGCCAGGTTGACCGATTGTACTTTTATGCCCTTGCCGGTGAGTTGGCGTACCCAGCCGCTTAAATCATGATTGGCCGCGCCTTGCGCTGCCCGCTCGCCGTGGCCTTCCAGAAAAACCAGCCAGCGATCGCCGGACCGTACCAGACGTTGCAGCGTATTGGTCAGGGTTTGTTCGTTAAATTCCTTCACATGCTCGGAGCGCCCGGCGTAGGTGAAAATCAGTTCGCCATTCAAAGTGATGTTGAGCTGGCGTACCAGTTCTGGATCGGTTTCGGGATTGACGAAACTCAATTGCAGATCAGGTTTGACGCGCTGATAGCGTTTGATCAGATCGGTGATGCCGCGGCGGATATTCTCGTCTTCGCTGGCATAGGCGGTGACCGTGACCGGACCTTCAATGACTTTCAGCGCGGCGATGCTGGCTTCGGATAACGAGTTGCGCTGGTTGGCGGTCCAGTCCGCTTCGAAGGTATAACGCGTCGACAACCAGGCGAGCAAGCCGATCGCGCCCAGAAACAGCAGCACGAACGAGGTGGTTTGCCAGCGGATTTGAAACCGGGATTTTTTGGTGACTAACATTGAAGCGAGTTCCTCAGTGCTGCAAACGGTAAGAGTCGAGCCGCCGGATGCTCAACACGATGAAGGTGCCGATGAACAGCAGGTAGTACACCACGTCGACACTTTTGAATGCGCCTTTGAGCAGCGGTTGGTAGTGGCGCAGGATCGACAAATAAGCCAGTACGCTGCCGCCTTTATCGCCGCCGGTGGTCGCGGCCGCATCCAGAATCCACAGCAGCAGCAACACGCCGAACGTGCTGATGGCCGCCACGGTGGGTTGCGCGGTCAGCGACGACATGAACAAACCGATCGCGGCGATGCTCGCGAGCAGCAGGCCCAGGCCCATGAACCCCGACAACACCATGCCGGTGTCGAGCGAGGTGCCGGAGTACAACGACAACGGCATCAATGCGGTGAGCAGTAGAATCAGCATGAAGAAGCCGAGCATGCCCAGGTATTTGCCCAGAATAATTTCAGTCATCGACACCGGCGCGGAGAACAGCAGCGGCAAGGTTTGATTACGCAGTTCTTCGCTGAGCAGGCGCATGGTGAGCATCGGAGCGATCAGCAACAGCACGATGCCCGCTGTGTCAAGCAGCGGCGCCACAACCGCTTCGGTGACGCCGGGCGGATTTTCCATTTGCGCCAGTTGCGGCTGCGCCATCACGAATTGATCCAGCAGCAGTAAAAAGAAATACGCCATGACCAGCTGCACCACGGCGAGGATGGTCCACGCCAGCGGCGACAAAAACAGGCTGCGTAATTCACGTGCGGCGATGGTGATAATGCTGTTCATGCGGCGGCCTCCGTGGGGGTTGCGGCGGGCGCCTCGGTGCGCGTGATGTTGACAAACACTTCTTCCAAAGACATGCGCTCGGGGGTCAGTTCGTACAGGCCCCAACCTTGCTGCACGGATTTTTCCACCAGGGCTTCGGCGGGGTTTTGGTTTTCCGCGAAATGCAGGCGGTAACGATTGTCGCCCAGTGCTTCGACGTTCAGTACGCCGGGCACGGCGTGTAACACCCCGGGCTCAACATTTTTACGCAGGGCAATCAGTAAGCCCGAGCCCAACATGCGCTGCGTCAAGCCCGCAATGGTGTCGCTCATCACCAGGCTGCCTTTGTTGATGATCTGCACGCGGTCGCAGGTGGCTTGCACCTCGGGAAGAATGTGGGTGGATAAAATCACGCTGTGCGTGCCACCCAGCTCGCGAATCAAGGCGCGGATTTCGCGAATTTGAATCGGATCGAGACCGACGGTCGGCTCGTCGAGAATCACCACGGCGGGCGAATGAATAATCGCCTGCGCGATGCCGACGCGTTGTTGATAGCCCTTGGACAGGTTGCCGATCAGGCGTTGATTCACTTGCGTAAGACCGCAGCGTTGTTTGGCATTGTCCAGCGCACCGGCGATTTTTGCGGCGGGCACGCGGTTCAGCCGTGCGCAGTAGGTGAGGTATTCATCGACGGTTAGCTCGCGGTACAGCGGCGGCTGCTCGGGCAGAAAACCGATTTCAGCCTTGGCGCGTTTGGGTTCGTCGAGAATGTCGATGCCGTGAATTTTGATCTGCCCGGCGCTGGGTGCGAGATTGCCGGTGATCATCTGCATGGTGGTGGTTTTACCGGCGCCGTTGGGGCCGAGAAAACCCAGCACCTCGCCGCGCCGCACTTCGAAGCTGACTGAATTGACCGCGCGCAGCGGGCCATAAAATCGTGAGACTTGGTCAACACTGACCAGCACGTCATTGTTCATGGTGTTTTCCGTTGTGTGCCAGGAATGAGACTGGCGACTATGATAGTGGCAACTTTAAAAAGTTCAACGCGGCGTGGGTTGAAGCGCGCCACCGCAACGCGGGATGATTGTACCGGAGTTGGAATAAATCACAGCGGCGTTTTCCGATAATGATGACGGTTGATTGCGCCGCTACGCTTCAACACGGTTAATACAGCCAATAGTCGCGAACCGTTTCTTGCCATTGTGTTTCATCGGCGGCCAGGCGCTGCTCCAAGTCTGGTGCGTCGGCATTGAGGTTATCCACCCACTCGCGAATGAAAGTTCCGCCATTGATCACATCGAAAGCAAGACGTCCGGTTTCGTATTCATAAGCGAAGTCGCGCCACAAGGAGTAATCAGGAGCACAAAGGCGTACCGCCTTGAGGAACAGCAGCGTCAAGCGGAACGGTGTGAACTCATGGTGGCGATAGCCGGGAAAATCGGTGTGAATCTGAAACCCCTGGCACAATTTACCCGCATGTTTATGGAAGGTGGGTTGGAAGAAGCATGGACGCAGCCGCGCGCCGCGCATCCAATGCGGCGCGAATACGGTCATTTTTTTCAGCACGGCGGCCATGTCGATATCGGGCGCCCCCATGATTTCCAACGGCACGCTGGTGCCGCGCCCTTCGGATAATTCCGTGCCTTCGATCAACACCGAGCCCGCATAGCAGCGGGCCATGTTGAGACTTGACGCGTTGGGGCTGGGGTTGACCCAGGACAGTTGTGTGCACGGCCAGCCGTAGCCGGGCGCGGCATTGGGGTCGTAACCCGACATTTTAATCACATCGAGTTCAAGGTCGAGGTTGAAATGATCGACGAACCATTTCGCAAGCTCGCCCACCGTCAGCCCATGACGCATGGGAAGCGGTCCGGCGCCGACGAAACTTTCCCATCCCGCTTGCAGCAGGTTGCCTTCGACCGGGCGGCCGGCAGGATTGGGCCGGTCCAATACACACAGTGCTTTCTGGTGCGCAGCGCAAGCCTCAAGTAAATAGAGCAGGGTCGTGATGTAGGTGTAAATCCGGCAGCCCAGGTCCTGGATATCGAATAGCAGCACATCGAACGTATCCATCATGGCGTCCGTCGGGCGGCGCACCGTGCCATACAGGCTGAAGACCGGCACGCCGTGCACGGGGTCCAGATAATCTTCCGACTCGACCATATTGTCCTGCTTGTCGCCGCGCATGCCGTGTTGCGGACCAAATGCGGCGGTGATGTTCAGCGCGGTGTGCTGCCTGAGCGCATCGATACTGTGTTGCAGTTCGGCATTCACCGACGCGGGATGGGCGGCGATGGCGATGCGCTTCCCGGCCAGTTTGCGTTGCAGCGTGGGCTCGCGAATCAGACGGTCAATGCCAAGGGTGATCATGGTGAGTTTTTTCCTGAGGACGTAAAATCCTGCGGAGCCGGATCCAGATTAATGTCGAATCCTGCGGGATCGTGAAAATCCGGTTTATCGGCAGCGTGCCGCAAAGCAAAATAATGCAGACGACCGTCGCGATCTTCGATCACGGCGCTAATCCCTACGGCGAGTTTTTTGCCCAGCAAGGGCGCGGGTAGTGGCAGTTTCGCCCGTAAGCCGGCGATACCCGTCTGCGCAATCTCGGGGTCAAGTTTGATAGCGGTGATTTCCAGCTCCGGTTGCAACGCGCTGCGGTAGCCGGTGAAGCGGTAAACATTCCAGCCGCCGCCATCAGGAGCAAGGTTATATTCCCAATACGCTGCATCCGCGGGCAATTTCATGAACACTTCAAAACAGGTGGTGCGCCACAATTCGTTTTTGCGCACGGACTGTGCTTCGCCGCCGGTGCTGGCGTATTTGATCTGTCCAGTCGCACCGCTAAGGCGATAGGTCACATTGACCGTGGAATCCTCCAGCGTAATTGTGCCCATAATCCCGATCGCAGGCGGCGGAATGGATTCGCTCTTGGATCGGTTGGGTGTGGTGAACGGTACGAGGCGGAAAAAATGGGAATGCATATTTTTATCTTTCAATGATGCGTGCTGTGCGAGTAAATCATTTATTTTCCCGGCAGCGGCCGTTCGCCGCCGCTGCGGAAGCGCAGATAGTCATCCAGAATCAGCCGATGATCAAATGCGAGCAGCTCTGGAAACTCGCCGGGGGCGAAGACCGCGGCGTTTTTGGCGTCGTCAAGCGCACGCGGCGTGCCGAGGGCGGTCGCTACGTATACGGCGCTTACGGTGTGGCCGCGCGTGTCGCGGTGCGGATCGGAGTAGCAACCCAGCAGCGCGGTGAGCGTGACATCCAGCGCCGTTTCCTCGAGCGCCTCGCGCCGCGCCGCATGTTCGAGCGTCTCGCCCACATCGACAAAGCCGCCCGGAATCGCCCAGCCATAGGGAGGATAACGCCGCTCGATCAATACCACCGGCCGCCCTGGACGATCGGCTAATTCGATGATGATGTCGGCCGCGAGCAGCGGAGTGACGGGTCTTGTCATTTATTGATGCGCCCCAGCAGAGTGATCGCTTCTTGCGGGGTATGGCTGGCGAGCAGACGGCCGACACGGCCGCGTAGCTGGCTAATGTCGCTGTTTTGAATCAGGCTTTTTACTTCCAGCAGCGACGCGGCGTTCATGCTGAACTCACGCAGACCCAAACCCAGCAACAGACGGGTGTAACGTAGATCGCCGGCCATTTCCCCGCACAGCATGACCGGCACGCCGGCTTCCGCGCCGGCGCGGATAATATCGCGTATCAACATCAGCACCGCCGGATGCAGCGGATCGTACAAATGGGCCACATCGTTATCGCCGCGATCCACCGCCAGAGTGTATTGCACCAGATCGTTGGTGCCGATGGAAAGGAAGTCCACGCAACGTGCCAGACGCTTTGCCAACAATGCGGCCGCCGGTGTTTCAATCACGCAACCCAGCGGAATGCGCGCATTAAAACGCTGTTTGCGCAGCACGAGTTCCGCCTTGGATTCTTCCAGCAACTGCGCCACCTGCACGAGTTCCTGCATGCCTGTCAACATCGGGAACATGATGCGCACCGCGCCGTGCGCAGAAGCACGCAATATCGCACGTAGCTGATTTTTAAAATGGTGCGGATCGCGCAGGCTGTAACGCACGCCGCGCAGACCCAGTGCGGGATTGGCGGCATGTCCTTGAGAGCCATGTTGTGACTGTTTGTCGCCGCCCAGGTCCAGGGTGCGGATAACGACCGGGGCGCCTTTGAGCGCTTTTACGATACGTGCATAGGCGTGGTGCTGCTCATCTTCGCCGGGCGGCGTGTCGCGATCCATGAACAGGAATTCGGTGCGATACAAGCCCACGCCCGCCGCGCCATTTTTTTTTGCAGTGACGATATCCGCAGGCAGTTCGATATTCGCGTACAGGGTGACTTCCTGCTGATCGGCGGTGACCGCCGCCGTGCCGCGCAGTTGCGAAAGCGAGGAGCGATAGCGTTTGAGTTCGCGCTGGCGGCGCTGAAAAAAATTGATCGTGTTAACGTCGGCGCCGGCGAGCAGAACACCGCTTTGCCCGTCGATCACCAGAATTTCGTCATCGGATAACACGCGCCGCACGTGCGCCACCCCGACCAGTGCGGGAATCCCCAGGCTGCGCGCCAGAATCGCGGTATGCGAGGTCAGGCCGCCGCGTTCGGCGACGATGCCGGCAATATCATGATGTTGAAAAAATAAAGTGTCCGCCGGGCTTACGTCTTCGGCGACGATGATGCGGCCGCGCAGATGGTCGGCGGACGGTGCGGGATTGTCCTGTTCAGGCTGCACCAAGGCGCGCTGGATACGTTGCACCACGTGGTCGACATCGTCTTTGCGGGTGCGCAAATAGGCGTCGTCCATTTCATCGAAAATATCCACCAGTGCATCGCGTTGCATCTGAAGTGCCCACTCGGCATTGCAGCGTTGGGATTTGATCAGCTTGAGCGGACCCTCGGTGAGGGTCGGATCGTTGAGCATCAGCAGATGGGTATCGATGAAAGCAGCAATGTCGGGCGGCGTGTGCTTGGGAATCTGCTGGCGGATGGAGTGTAACTGCTCCATGGCCTGGCCGACCGCGCTGCGATAGCGCTCGATTTCGCTGTGCAATTGCCCGGTGTCGATTTCGTATTGCGGAATTTCTACCCGTTCCCGGCGTAAAATCCGCGCCTTGCCGACCGCGTAGCCCTTGGAAACACTGATGCCTTGCAGCGAGAGAGCCATGAGATCGATCTCGCGCTAGCCGTGGGATCGGTTAAAGGAAACCAATACGGCGGAAATTATTTTTTTTTGCCCGGCAAGAATCAACACCGCCGCATGCATCAGAGAGTGAGGGTGTGGATTGATATACGGCGAAAGAAAACGCGCTTTCATGTCAGTCTTTGCCCGGACAGACCGCTAGGATTTAGTTACTCGGATTCGCCGAACCGGTTGTTGACTAATTCCGTTAGATTATCCAGTGCTTCCTGCTCGCCGATTCCATTGGCGATGATTTTGACGGTACTGCCTTTGGCGGCCGCGAGCATCATCACTCCCATGATGCTTTTGCCGTTGACCGCACGCTCATTGCGCGCCAGTTGAATGTCGCAACTGTAGGTAGAGGCGAGGGTCACAAACTTGGCCGCGGCACGCGCATGCAGGCCCAGCTTGTTAATAATGGATACGTTGCGTTCGACCATCGGTACTCCGTACTCGATCTTGCCAAAAGTATTGACTGCGGGTGATTTTGTAAAGCTGGTAAAGTTTATAGCTGCGATGGATCCTTGCGCAGGTCCTTGCACACAAGGACGCCATCGTGCCCGCCGCTCAGTGCTTTTTCAGCCAGCTCGTTGAGGCTTAGCTTGGGATAGTTCATCACCCGCAACAGCATCGGCAGGTTGATGCCCGCAATCACCCGCACGTGATGATTACCCTGCAACGCGGACGCAACATTGCTGGGTGTGCTGCCGAACAAATCAGTCAAGACCAGCACTCCGTCGCCGTCGTCGACTTCGCACACCAGCTTGTGGGCGTGGTCGAGCATGGCATCGGGATCTTTATCCGAAGTTATACCCAGCAATGCGACCGGAATCGGCTGTGTGCCGAGCATGCCGACGGTCGCGTCGAGCAGCGCACGGCCCAAGTCATTGTGGGTAATGATCAATAATCCGACGCTCATGCTAACTCCCTGTGTCGCGCCAGTACTCCGCTGCGGGTTTTTGCAAAATGGTCCGCCAGGCGCCGGGCGAAGTAGACCGAGCGGTGTTGTCCGCCGGTGCAACCGATGGCAACGGTAACGTAACTGCGGTTATCGGCTTCAAATTGCGGCAGCCATTGTTCCAGGAAATTGCGGATATCGCCAAACATCTGGATAGCATGCGGATCGCGTTCCAGAAATTCGGCGACATCGCTGTCCAGGCCGGTTTTATCGCGCAGGGTGGGTACCCAATGGGGATTCGCCAGGCAGCGCACATCGAAAACGAAGTCGGCATCCGTGGGCACTCCGCGCTTGAAGGCGAACGATTCAAATAATAATGACAGCGTTTGCTGCGGTTTTTCCAGTACTCGTATGCGGATGGCATCGCGTAATTGATGAATGTTGTAATGGCTGGTGTCGACGAAAAGATCGGCGCACCCGGCGATGGGCTCCAGTACCTTGCGTTCGCGTTGCATGGCTTCCGCCAGCGGAATGGCGACATCCGACAGGGGATGTTTGCGGCGCGTTTCGCTGAAGCGCTTGAGCAACACATTGTCGTCGGCATAGAGGAACAAGGTTTCGCAGACGATCCCGCCTGCCTTGAGTTCGGCCAGTATTTTCGGGAAATTCTCGATATCGTCGGGCACATTACGCGCATCGATGCCGATCGCCGCGCCGATCGGACAAGTCTCCGTGCTCATCGACATGCGTTGTGCGAACGCAGGCAAAAGACCGGCCGGCAAATTGTCGATGCAGTAGAAACCCAAATCTTCGAAAACATTGAGCGCGGTACTTTTTCCGGAACCCGATACACCGCTCACGACATACAACTTCATGGGGGCGGTTGCTCCATATGGTCGTGTTGCTGGGCAGAGAAAGCATCGAAGGCATCATAGCCCTGATTGAGTAATATCTGGTTGCGCGCGGCGCATTCTACCACCACGGCCAAGTGGCGTCCGGGGGTTACGGGCAAGGTCACTTTATGGATGGAAACGCCCAGTACGTCGTAGGTTTGCCGCGCCGTGGTCAGGCGCTGAGTACGGTTAAGTTGTTCATCGCCCATTTTTATCAATTCTACCGCCAATTGAAGCCGTTCAGTCTGTTTGACAGCGCTCTCCCCGAACATGGTGCGGATGTTCAGCACGCCCAGTCCACGCACTTCGAGGAAGTCACGTAATACCGGTGGACAGCTGCCCACGATGACATCGCCGTCCGCACGGTGAAATTCCGGTGCGTCGTCGGCGATCAAACGGTGTCCGCGGCTCAGTAAATCCAGGGCCAGTTCGCTTTTTCCGATGCCGCTTTCGCCGGTTAACAAAATGCCGATGCCGACGATTTCCATGAATACGCCGTGCGTGGTGATGTGTTTGGTAAATGTGGTTTTGAGATGGTAAGTAATACGCTCGATCACGTCCTGTGCTTTGGCGCGTGCGCTCCATAGCGGGGTGCCGGTATCTTCGGCGAGACGTTTTAAACCGGCCGGGGGTTTCAGCCCGTCAGTGACGATAATGGCGGCGGGATCGTTGTCGAACAAATGCACGATGACATCGGCATGCGCGTTTTTACCCAGCTTATTCAAATACTCGAGTTCTTTGCTTCCCAGTACCTGAATACGCGGAGCGTGGATACAGTTCATGTATCCCGCCAGCACTCGGTCGGCTTCAGCTGCGTGCAGGTTATCCGGGTGTTGCAGTACGCGGTGCTTGCCGGAATGTCCCGCAACCCATTCCAGGCCCGAGGTTAATTCGTGCGTAGTGAACAAGGTTGCGACTGAAACGTTTTGCGTCATGGCGCGTGGTGTGGATTCCAGTGCGTAAGCGCCGCGAGCAGCGCGTCGGTATCCTTGGCTTGACGCAATTGATTGCGGATCGCTTCGTTGCTGAACAATTCTGCGATTTGCGCCACCAGTTGCAGATGTTCTTCAGTGCAATGTTCCGGCACCACGATGGCGAATAATAAGTCCACCGGGCCACGGTCGGCAGCATCGAAATCAACGCCCTGAACCAGTTGCACGAAGGCGCCGCGCGTGCCGGAAATTTTTTTCATGCGGCCGTGCGGCAATGCCACGCCGTAACCCAGCGCCGTACTGCCCAAACGCTCGCGCGCAGTCAGGCTCTCAAAAATTTCCTGCGAGGTTGTATCGGCTTTTTCGGCCAGGAGCAGGCTTAATAATTCCAGCGCGCGCTTTTTGCTGCTGGCTTGTGCGCCTGCAAGCACGCGTTGTGGGGCCAAAATATCGCTTAATTGCATAAGATCGTCGGCTCTATGGGCGGCAGCGGTCATTAATAATCCATTGCGCCAAAAGACGGATATGAAACCGTTGGTTTTTTTGCAGGGCTCCCTTGCGGGACGCCGCGGCATGCCGCATGCGGCTGCGTAGCTGTGCCTCGCCTGGCAAAAAAATCCATCGGCTTCATTTCATATTCCTTTGACGAAACGAACATCTAGCGGTGTTGGTCAATGCGTTTTTCTTTAAGCTTGTTGGCCTGCCGGTCAAGCTTGTCGATCAACGAATCGATCGCAGCGTACATGTCTTGTTCTTCCGCGTTTGCGAACAGGTTATCACCATTTGCAGACACGGTGGCTTCGGCTCGGTGGCGTAACTTCTCTACTCCCAGGATAACGTGCACCTTTGAAACCTTATCGAAATGGCGTTCCAGGCGTGCCATTTTTTCAGTGGTGTAATCACGCAGCGCAGTGGTGATTTCAACATGGTGACCGGTGATGTCGATTTGCATGAGGCTGCTCCTTTAATTGTAATTGTGATTTAAATGTAAAGACTTGGCTTGTCTAGGCGAGCCGTTTGCGTTCGTTGGAAGGAGGAATGGTCATGGCTTCGCGATATTTTGCGACCGTGCGGCGCGCGACCTTGATGCCTTGGTCGGATAACAGGCTCGCAAGTTTGCTATCACTCAGCGGCTTGTTGCGTTCCTCGGCGGAGATCAGTTTTTTCAGCATGGCGCGAATCGCGGTGGAGGAGCATTCGCCGCCATCTTCGGTGGCTACATGGCTGCTGAAGAAATATTTCAATTCGTAAATGCCGCGCGGTGTGTGCATGTATTTTTTGGTGGTGACGCGCGAAATGGTGGATTCGTGCATGCCGACTTCTTGTGCAATGACCGACATCACCAGCGGCTGCATGGCCTCATCGCCGTACTCAAGGAAACCACGTTGCCGTTCGACGATGCAGGTTGCGACTTTAAGCAAGGTTTCGTTGCGGCTTTGCAGGCTTTTCAGCAGCCAGCGTGCTTCCTGCAACTGATTTTTTAAATAAGTGGAATCGGCGGAATTGCGTGAATGCTGCGCCATGCCGGAATACAGGGAGTTGATTCGCAGTTTAGGCGAGGTGTCCGGATTCAATTCCACCTTCCAGAGATTGTTGCGTTTGCGTACGTAAACATCAGGCACTACATATTCGGTTTGCTGATCGGTGATCTGCCCGCCGGGCCGCGGATTGACGGTTTGCAGCAGTGCAATCACCTGTTGTAAATCGGCTTCAGGTAATTTCATGCGGCGCATGATCAAGCTGTAATCACGGTGTGCCAGCAAATCGAAATGCTCGCGTGCCAGGCACACGGCTTCGGCGAGCCAAGGCGTTCCGGCGGGATATTGTTTGAGTTGCAACAGCATGCTTTCGCGCAAGTCGCGCGCACCGATACCGGGTGGATCGAATTGCTGGATGCGATGCAGCACGGCTTCGATTTCTTCGCGTCCGATGTCTGGATCGCTGGCGAATTCCAGCTGTAATTCTTCGATCGGCGTGGTGAGATAACCGTCATGATCGATGGCGTCGATGATGGTCAGCGCGATCGACAAATCGGTCGGCGAAAACGGTGCCATCTGCACTTGCCAGGTTAAGTGGTCGTGCAGACTTTCACCACTCTGGTTCTGGGTTTCAAACTCGCGGCCATCGTGATCCGCGCCATTGCCGGAAGCGGAGGCGCCATAGGTTTCAAATGTATCGAAGGTGTCGTCCCAGTTACTGTCCACCGGTAGATCGTCGGGGATGGTGGATTCATTGATTTCCACATCCGCTTCGCGCGACTCAGTGGCGACCGTGATTTCGGTTTCGCGCATATGTTCCGCGGGAAGATCTTCGTCTTCGCCGCCCTCATCCTCGGTAATTTCGAGCATGGGGTTGGACTCCAGCGCTTGTTGCATTTCCTGTTGCAACTCGAGCGCGGACAATTGCAGCAACCGGATGGCCTGCTGCAATTGCGGCGTCATCGTCAGATGTTGGCCGATGCGAAGTTGTAGCGATTGTTTCATGAAATCCAGGGGCCGGTGGTCATGTAAAAAAACCTATTCTACTCTAAAAGTATTTCGTCACCGCCGAGCAAAACCCGAGGGTGATATGGGTATAACGGCAGGCCATCGCACATCATCAGTTGATTGTTTCGCCCTTACACCATTTACATGCGAAAGTCATGACCTAAGTAAACTTCCTTGACCTTTTCATTTTGCAGGATTTCATCGGGCGTACCCGCGCTCATCAGCTCCCCGGCATTCATAATGTAGGCGCGCTTGCAGATGCCCAGCGTCTCGCGCACATTGTGATCGGTGATCAAAATACCAATCCCGCGTTCGCTCAAGTGGGTGATTATTTTCTGGATATCGATGACAGACAAGGGATCGACACCGGCGAACGGTTCGTCGAGCAACATGAACTTAGGCTCGGTGGCCAACGCGCGCGCAATTTCGGTGCGGCGGCGTTCACCGCCGGAAAGACTGAGGCCTAACGTGTCGCGCACATGCGCAATATGCAACTCTTCCAGCAACTCTTCCTGCATGGCAACGCGCCGCGGTTTGCTCAGGTCGCGGCGAGTCTGCAAGATGCCCATGATGTTATCCGCCACCGACAGTTTACGGAATACCGATGCTTCTTGCGGCAAATAGCCAATACCTAATTGCGCACGGACATGCAACGGAAAACGGCTGATGTCGTTGTCGTCGAGCAAAATCTTGCCGCGATCGCAGGGAATCAAGCCCACGATCATGTAAAACGAAGTTGTTTTGCCGGCGCCGTTCGGGCCGAGCAGTCCAACCACTTCGCCCGGCTGCACGTCCAGGGACATGGTTTTGACCACGTCGCGTCCGTGATAGCGCTTGGCGATGTCTTGAACCGATAGCGTGCTCACGGTGGGGTGGTTTTCGGTGCTTCTTTGGGATGGATGACAACGTGGACGCGTTCGCCCGGGTTGGCGCCTTTGCCGGCTTTGACGGTTTCGTTGTTGACATTGTAACGAATGAAATTGCCGGTAAATTCGTTGCTGTCCTGATGCAGTTTGGCATTGTCGTTGATGAGCACTTCGCCGTTCAGGGCATCGTATTCCATGCGTAGACCCTCGCCGGTGATTTCTTTACTGGTGGGGCTGGCCGCTTGATGCAGATGCACCGGCGCACCGGTTGCGATTACTTTTTTCAAATCCTGCTTGTCGCGATAGACGCTCATTTTATCGGCGGTGATCGTCATGACGCCGCGGGTTAGCTTTACATTGCCGATGTAGACGCTGATGCCTTGCTTGTCGTCGATGTCGACCTGATCCGCCTCAAGATAAATGGACGCGGCGGGCGCCGGAGGCGCGGCAGAAAAGGCGCAGGTTGAGACTAATAGGAAGGCGGCCGGTAATAACAAATCAGCGTGACGCATAAGTGCCTTTGACCTGGGAAAGTAATTGCAGGCGTCCCTCGCTCATGTTCACCCGCATACCAACCGAACGGGTGATATTGAGCGGATCTTGCACCGTGACGTGTTCACGGGTTTCGGCCACTTTGTCGTACGGATGGAGCAAAACATTGCGAGTGGCCAGGCGCAGTTCGGCTTGCGTTGACGACGCGGGGCGCTCGATGCTAACCGCGCCGTTTAAATGAATTTCGGTGTTATTCGCCGTTACTGTGCCTTCCTCGGCAAGCAGCGTCCACGGCACGCGTTCACGGCTGAAAAAACGCACTTGCGGTTTCATCAAATGCGCGCTGTCGTCATCGGGAAAGTGTTGCATGGATTCCGCTTGCAGGCGGTAACGGGTGGCGCCGGTAGCCTCCATTTCGGTCACGGTGAAGGTTTCCATGGTGTAGTCGGGATCATGCCGCACGGTGGGTTCGGTCAGGCTGGCGGTAGGTTCGACCAAGTGTTGCAACCACCACGTGAACGTCGCCGCCGTTGCGAGCCCAATCAGCCACAGCAGTGCTTTGAAGATGGGCGCAAAGCGGTTCATGCGCCCAAGTATTCATTGAGTTTGGAGGCCAGTTTGTGCTGGGCTTCCATGATCAGCTCGCAGGCATCGCGTGCCGCACCGTGGCCGCCCGGTTGCGAGGTTTGCCAGTGGGCATGCTTTTTAACCCACGTGTGCGCATCGGCCACTGCGATCGCCAGCCCCACTTGCCGCATCACCGGCAGGTCCACCACGTCATCGCCGACGTATGCGATCTGTTCGGCGTGCAGCGCAAGTTTGGTTTTCAAATCCGCATAGGCGACGAGCTTGTCTTTTTGGCCTTGGTACACGTGTTCGATGCCGAGGCTTGCCATCCGATGCGTTACCACCTCGGAGCTGCGCCCGGTAATGATGCCGATGCGCACGCCGGTCTCCTGCAACATTTTCATGCCGTGTCCATCGCGCGAATGAAACGCTTTATATTCTGTGCCGCGATCATCGAGAATCAAACGGCCGTCGGTGAGCACGCCATCGACATCAAAAATCACCAGGCGGATTTTCTGTGCGCGTTCGAGGATGTCTTGCATGAGGTCAAACGACTCCCGCACGGAGCAGGTCGTGCATGTTGAGCGCACCGACCAGTTGGTTGTGTTCGTCGGTGACCAGAATCTGGTTGATGCGCCTTGCCTGCATTTGCTGCAATGCTTCGGCGGCCAGCAAGTGTGCCTGTGTGGTTTTCGGATGACGCGACATCAGCGTGCTAATGCGTGTGGTATGTACATCGAGCTTGTTGTTGTCGAAGACGCGCCGTAAATCGCCGTCGGTAAAAATCCCAAGCAGGGTATTTTGCGCGTCGACAATCGCAGTCATGCCCATGCCTTTGTTGGTCATTTCGACCAGCGCGGCGCTCAAGGTGGCATCGGCATCGACGCGTGGAATTTCCGCGCCGGTATGCATCAGATCGCTCACGTGCAGCAGCAGCCGCCGTCCCAGGCGCCCGCCCGGGTGGGAGCGCGCGAAATCCTCGGGAGTGAAGCCGCGTGCTTCGAGCAGTGCGACGGCAAGTGCATCCCCCATGGCCAAGGTGGCAGTGGTGCTGGAGGTCGGCGCAAGCCCGAGCGGGCAGGCTTCCTGCGCGACGGCGACGTTGATATGCACACTGGCATGTTTTGCAACGCTCGATTGCGGATTGCCGGTGAGAGCGATCAAAGGCACGTTCAAGCGTTTGAGAATCGGCAGCAGGGTCAGGATTTCTTCGGTTTCACCCGAATTGGATAATGCGAGCACCACATCCTGGACGGTAATCATGCCCAGATCGCCGTGGCTGGCTTCGCCGGGGTGCACGAAAAAAGCGGGAGTGCCGGTGCTTGCCAGGGTAGCGGCGATTTTGCCGCCGATATGGCCGGACTTGCCCATGCCCAAAACCACAATGCGCCCGGTGCAATGCAACATGAGCTCGCAGGCATGCGCGAAATTATCGTCAACACCTGCAACCAGCGCGGCAACGGCGCGCGCTTCGATATCGAGTACCGCTTTGCCCAATGCGCGCATGCGGGCGCGATGTTCAGCCGGGTCGAGGGTTGTCATTTTAGCGGACTTCGATAACGGCATCGCGGGCGTAGTTGGTTTTTTTGAGATGCTCAAGGATAAGCTCGTACGCGGTTATTTGAAATAATATTCCAAAGCGATGCCGGCAAAAATGGCCGCGCCCAGCCAATTGTTGTTCAGAAATGCCTTGAAATATTGTGTTTCGCTACGGCGATACAATAAGAATTGCTGGTAAAGCGCGAAGGCGGCGGCAACGCCTAAGCCGGTGTTGTAATACAGGCCAAAGGTTAATTGCCGGCCGATCAGAATCATGACCACCAGAAATGTCACTTGCAGGATGGCGATCATCAAGGTGTCGAAAGTGCCAAATAAAATTGCCGTGGATTTCACGCCGATGCGGATGTCGTCGGGACGATCGACCATGGCATACATGGTGTCGTAGGCTGTGGCCCACAGTACATTTGCGATCAGCAGCAGCCACGCGATTTTCGGCACGCTGCCGGTTTGCGCGGCAAACGCCATGGGAATTGCCCATCCAAAGGCCAGACCAAGAAATGCTTGCGGCAAATAAGTATGGCGCTTCATAAAGGGGTACACCGCTGCGAGCACGGCCCCGATCACCGACAAACCGATGGTCAAAAAATTAGTGAGCACGACGAGGCCGAAGGCTGTGAGGGACAGCAGTACGAACAGTATCAAGGCTTCACCGGGTTGAACCAATCCTGCGGGAATCGGGCGCAATTGAGTGCGTGTCACTTCCGGATCGATATGGCGATCCGCATAGTCGTTGATCACGCAGCCGGCGGAACGCATCAGCACCACGCCACTTACAAATACAGCAAGCACGAGCGGATGAGGGTCGCCTGCGCTAGCAATCCATAATGCCCACAGCATCGGCCACAACAGCAGAAAAATGCCGATTGGCTTGTTCAGGCGCATCAGTACAGCGTAATTTTTCAGACGTGCAAACATGGCGGTTTTATTGGTCGTCCTGGCTGCGGCGTGTAAATCGAATGATGGCGCGCCGGTCTTTTTTGCTGGGTCGGCCCTGATGGCCCTGATGCAGTATAGCTTGTTGACGGCGCAGCTCGGATTGTTGCGCACGCGTCAGTGCGCTGGCTGCGGTTTCTTCGTACATTCGCTGCGCACTTGTGGCCGGTCCACGCTGGCTGCGTAGTTCCATCACTTTGACTTCGAAGGTCACTTCGCCAGTACGAATCTTCAGTAACATGCCCACGCGCATGCTGCGGCTGGGTTTGGAACGTTCACCATTGATTTCCACTTTGCCGCTATTAATCGCGGCGGTGGCCAACGCGCGTGTTTTAAAAAAGCGTGCGGCCCACAGCCATTTGTCGAGACGAAGATCGGTATCGTTTTCGGACATGAGTGGCGCAGTAGTTTTTAAGAGCAGGAATTATGCAGGAGTACGCGCGTGCGGCAAATCGAAGGGCGAGATTCTAAGTCAGATCGATGTCGGGGGGCAGTGCGATTTCCATCGCGATCGGCAGATGATCGGAAAAACGATGTCCCAACACGTGGACATCGCGAACTTCGAGGGAGGGCGTAACTAGAATGTGGTCGATGGTACGGGCAGGGCGCCAGCTGGGGAAGGTTTTCAGACTGTGGATCGGCTCGCATAGGTTGGTCTTGCGTAACAGGCTGCGCATTTCCGGACTGGAAGGCTGGCAATTCATGTCGCCCATGACGACCACATGTTTGTAATTTTTTACGATTTCGCCGACGCTCGAAAATTGGCGAGAGCGTGCGCGCTGGCTCAGCGCGAGATGCAAAATCACCAGCACCAGCGGATTGCGTTCACTGCCAAAGCGCACCATCAAGGCGCCGCGACCGGGGATTAAGCCGGGGAGTTTGTAGTCGATGACTTCCGCGGGCTTAAAGCGGCTCAGTAATCCATTGGCATGTTGAGCGAAGCGGCCCAAGTCGCGATTGACTTGATGATGCCAATGCGGAAAGCCGGCGTGTTCCGCCAGATATTCGGTTTGATTAATAAAGCTGCTGCGGATGCTGCCGCCATCGGTTTCTTGCAAGGCCACCACGTCGTAGTCGCTGATCAGTTGCGCGATGCGGCGCAGATTTTCATAAATCTGCGCATGCGGAAAAATATGCTTCCAGCTCATCGTGAAATAGTCACGGAACTGGGTGGAGGCGATACCAACCTGGATGTTGTAACTGAGCAACCGCAAGACTCGTTTTTCTGCCACAGCGGATTCCGGTGCTGCGTCGTAGTACTTAAGCTGCGGCCTTATCGACATGTCCTGACCTGTGCTGTAGTTATCTCGCAAACTCGCTGTAGCATGAGCGCTTTCAACGGGTACTTGCGATCTTTTTGTCCCCGCGTGAACGTGTTATGTGTACTGCGTTCCGCGCTGCCAGCGTATTTCGCAATCAGGGTCGATCCCTTAACGCCGTGCAGTTTTAATATCGTTCCGTCTGGGACAAATCTACAGCAATGATATTAAAAAAGAGTGTGGTCCACGTCGTAGTTCCTAACAAACGCTTATCAGTTCACTGACTGAATTCGTGAAGTTATTTTTTTACTGCGCTTTCTTTCTGAATCAGATAATCCACGACCTTGAATACATTGGCATGCGTTTGCACGCCCGGCATGGATGCGCCGACGCGGTATTTACCGTTGACAATAATGGTGGGAACTCCTTTTGCGCCATAGCGTTGACTCATTTCCTGGGCGCGGCGGACTTTGCTTTCTACCGCGAAAGAACGAAACGCTTTGCGGAAATCATCTTCCTTCACACCGTTCTCGGCAAAAAAAGCAGCCAGTTGATCTTCGGTTTCAAGTTTCCGCTTCAATTCATGGACAGCCGCAAACAGTGCATCATGAGTCTTGTCAAATACGCCTAAAGCTTCTTCCGTGTAATACGCCCGGCCAAACAGCGCCCACTCGGGACGAAAGATTCCTGGAATGCGCACGAACTCAACATTTGCGGGCTTGGTTTTCAGCCACTTTTGCACATACGGTTCAAATTGATAGCAATGCGGACAACCGTACCAGAATAATTCCACCACCTCGACCTTGTTCCCACTGCTGGTGGGTTGCGGCGGCGTGACCAATTCATAGTGATTAGTTTCAGTGTATTCCTCTGCGAATAGCGTGGGTGCCGTCACGGCAAGCGCGACTGCCGCGAAGATGGACGCGAATGAATACATGTTTTATCTCCTTTAAATTTTTTTGCACGCTAACGTAAACAGAATATGAACGCAACTCAATGCCGGTGCCAGGATTATCGCCGCTGAGAGCAACACTTTGACCCGTAGGGGCGATCCGATATGCTACGCGCTGCCAACCTTCATTCTGCGCGAGTATCAAAACATGACACGGGAACAAATCGATCTGGCGAAATTTTTAAATCAGCAATACCTCTGTGAGTCACTGACTATCAAAGAGGTTCAAACCTTGCTCGATTACACCGAGGTGGTGACCTTTAATAAAGGCGACATTATCGCGGACATTGGTCAAGTCGGCGATGCGCTTTATTTCGCAATGAAAGGCGAAGCTGTGTTGCTGTTTCAGGATGGCGAACAGGAAACCGAGGTTGGCCGGATGAAAGAGGGTGAGCTGATCGGAAACATGTCGTTTTTCGACCGTCATCCACGCTCAGTGCGGTTACGTGCCAACAGTGACGACACGCAATTGCTCAAACTGACACGCATTATGTATAACCGCCTGCGTGTCGAGCACCCTTATATTGCGGTCAATTTTCTCGAGCACGCCATCATCAGTCTTGATCATCTGGTGCGAAGAGTCAGCTCCGATGTCGCCACTTTTACACATTACATGTTCGCGCCGGGAAGAAAATAACCAGCTTGCTTTACGGATTCCGATTGCTCTGAAAGAACGCCGCGAGGTCTTCCATGTCGGCATCGGTCAGTGGTTCAGCCATACCATTCATGATGGGGTCCTTGCGTAACCCCGTTTTGAATGCTTTAAGCTGTTTGACAATATACTGCGCATGTTGAGCGGCGAGTACCGGGTATAACGGATTGGTACTGCGTCCGCCCTTGCCGTGGCAAATCTGACAGGGGATGGCTTTCTCTTTGCCCGCGTCCTTATCGCCGGCAGCCTGTGCGGAAGCGGCGAAGACCGCGCTCGCGATTAATAATGCTGCCCCAAAGATATCCCCTTTATTGTTCATTCCAGCTCCCCATGATGATTGTGTACAGAATGTTTAGCGTGCGAGAAGGTTTATTGTAAAGAACGGTAGATGAATCTGTGAATATCCGTCAACCTTGTCTTGACCGCAATGGTTGTCTATCAGGCGATAAAGTTTCATATGGTTACTTCATTAAAGAATGCTCGGTTTATTGCGGGTGCGGCGCAATTGCATCAGGCGCCCGCAGACTTCGGTCACGAAGTCGCCTTTGTCGGACGCTCCAACTCCGGCAAGTCGAGCGCGATTAATGCGCTCACGCACAATGGAAAACTTGCGCGCGTAAGTAAACAACCCGGGCGCACCCAGCAAATTAATTTTTTTGAAGTCGCGGAATTACAGCGCATTGTGGATCTGCCCGGCTATGGTTTTGCCAAGGCGCCTTTAGAAGTCCGCGAGAGCTGGACTAAATTAATCGAAGCTTATATTGCTCAGCGCGAATCGTTACGTGGATTGATTTTGGTAGCGGATGCCCGCCGCGGTATCACCGAGCTGGATTGGACGCTGCTGGAATGGTGCCGCCACGTTGCCGTCCCGGTTCACGTGTTGCTTAGCAAGAGCGACAAACTCAGCCGCAGTGCCGCAGGGCAGGCTTTGTGTAATGTGCGAGATGCTTTGCATGGCGCTCATCTGCCTGCCGAACTGCAATTATTTTCTGCCGTCACGGGAGTCGGTTTGCAGCAGGCGCAAGGCGTGGTCACTCACTGGTTGCGGGGCGAAAAAAACAGGGTCCCGGCTCACCAAGCAGAACCGGAACCCTAAACGTCCATAACAAACTGACTGGACTGTGTTCCCGCCCAGGGAGGAGGGGGCGGAGCAGCGCTACGGATGCGCTACCCTCGATAAGAGCCACCCGGTGAAAAAAAGTTCATGACCGCAAATTGTTCGGCGAAATCGCATAATATGTTGATAGTTAAGCCGTTAATGTATTCATCGGCAGTTACATGGAACCGCTGCCGAAAAATAACAGCAGCATCACTACAGCAGCGAATGCAATCACAAGTTCTCTTTTGCTGGTTTCGCTCATAAAATTTAGCCTCGTACGTAACGTAAATAGGTGAAATGACCCCGCCGCATGGGTATTTTGCTGGGGTCATATTGGAAGTTGTGTATTGTTCTAGAAAAACCATTTGGCCAACAATTCAGTAAGTCGCTTCTGAAATGTGACTTTTTACGGGAGTGTGTTGGAACGTGCTGTGCCGTGAAGAGCGCGCCTTTAGTGCGCTTCATCCCAATTGTTGCCAATGCCGATATCAACGACTAACGGCACAGCCAAGTCGGCCGCGCGGCTCATGTGGTTACGAATGTCTACAATCGTCTGATCAAGAATACCCTCGCCTACTTCGAATACCAATTCATCGTGTACCTGCATGATTATACGAGCGTCAATGCTTGACTTTTGTAACCAGGCATAGGCTCCGATCATTGCGCGTTTGATAATGTCTGCCGCCGTGCCTTGCATGGGTGCGTTAATTGCAGTGCGTTCCGCATATTGGCGCCGTTGCGCGTTGCTGGCTTTGATATCGGGCAGGTACAGGCGGCGGCCGAAGACGGTTTCAACATGGCCGAGTTGGCGTGCGGATGCACGCGTTGAGTCCATAAACAGCTTCACCCCTGGATAGCGGGCGAAGTATAAGTCGATATACTCTTGCGCGATACCTCTTTCAATGCCCAATTGGCGCGCCAAACCAAAAGCCGACATACCGTAGATCAGACCGAAGTTGATCGCTTTGGCATTGCGGCGCTGATCGTTGCTCACCTTATCCGGCGGAACGCCAAACACTTCCGCCGCCGTGGCGCGATGTACATCGGTGCCTTCCGAAAACGCGCGCAGCAAGCCCGCGTCACCGGATAAATGCGCGAGAATCCGCAATTCAATTTGCGAATAATCCGCCGCGACAATTTTGTATCCTGGCGGTGCGATGAACGCCTGCCGGATGCGGCGGCCTTCTTCGCTGCGGATTGGGATATTCTGTAAATTCGGATCGCTCGACGACAGACGGCCGGTGCTCGCGACCGCCTGGTGATATGAGGTATGTACGCGCCCGGTGCGTGGATTGATTTGCTCCGGCAGACGGTCGGTATAAGTGGATTTGAGCTTGCTCATGCCGCGGTGATTAAGGATGCATTGCGGCAGTTGATAGTTCGCCGCCAATTCCTGCAATACCGATTCCGCCGTCGAGGGTTGCCCCGTGGGGGTTTTTTCCAGCACGGGCAACTTGAGCTTGTTGTAAAGAATTTCTTGGATTTGTTTGGGTGAACCCAGATTGAATTCCTCGCCGGCCAGTCGATACGCTTCGTGCTCCAATTGATTCATGCTTTGGGCAAGTTCCATGCTCTGGGAGTTGAGCATGGCCGCGTCAACCAGCACGCCGGTACGTTCGATATGTGACAATACCGGCACTAGAGGCATTTCGATTGATTCGTAAAGAGACCTCAGTTTGGCGTCCTGTTCCAGGAGGGGCCACATCTTGTGATGCAGGCGCAGGGTGATATCGGCCTCTTCCGCCGCATAGTTGCTGGCGATATCCACCGCGACTTGATTGAGGGCGATCTGCTTGGCGCCTTTGCCGGCGATTTCTTCGAAGCTGATGGTTTTGTGGCCCAGATGCTTGAGGGCCAGCGTGTCGATGTCGTGGCGCGAACTGACGCTGTTCAGAACATACGATTCCAGCATGGTGTCGAAGGCTGTGCCACGCAGCGTGATGCCGTAATTGGCCAGCACGCTCATGTCGAACTTGGTGTTCTGCCCGATTTTTATTTTTTGCGGGTCTTCCAGCAGCGGCCGCAGGGAGGTCAATACGTCGGAGCATGACATTTGTGCCGGGGCGCCCGGATAGTCATGCGCCAGTGGAATATAGGCGGCTGCATGCGGCTGGATTGCAAACGATACGCCGACGATTTCGGCGTGCATGTAATCAGGGCCGGTGGTCTCGGTATCAAATGCAAACAGTTCGGCATGTTGCAATTTATTCAGCCAAGGGGCGAGCTGTTCTGCATTCAGTATCGTTTGATAATCCGTACCAGGAATCTCGTTTGGCGCCTGTGTCTGGTCGGCAGACGTTGAGTTTCCGCCCTGCGTTAAGCTCGTGTGTTGGGAGTCGTTGCGGCTGAGTAATTCTCCCAGCCAGGTTTTGAATTCCAGGTGTTGGTACAGGGTTTTGAGTTTTTCAACATCAGGTGGAGCCACGCGTAAATCTTCGGCGCGAATATCCAGGGTCACATTGCAATGAATGGTGGCAAGCTGGTGTGATAGCGGTAACTGGCCCAGGCAGGCGCGCAGGCTGTCGCCAACTTTGCCTTTTATTTCATCGGCGTGTGCTACCAAATTATCCAGTGTCCCGTAGTTTTGCAGCCATTTTGCAGCGGTTTTCGGGCCTACGCTGGGTACGCCGGGAATGTTATCGGAGGTATCGCCGATCAAGGTGAGATAGTCGACCATTTGTTCCGCGCGCACGCCGAATTTATCAACTACACCCTGGGTGTCGATATAACTGTCAGTCATGGTGTTCACCAGCGCGACCTGTTCGTTCACCAGTTGAGCCATGTCTTTGTCGCTGGTCGAGATAAGCGAATGCATGCCGTGTTGCACCGCTTGTTTAGTCAAGGTACCGATGACATCGTCGGCTTCAACACCGGGAACGCACAGCAACGGAATGCCCAGTGCCTGGATGACGGCGTGCAGTGGTTCGATCTGCGCGCGCAGTTCCTCGGGCATCGATTCGCGATTGGCTTTGTACTGCGCGAATAGATCATCGCGAAAAGTTTTGCCCGGTGCGTCGAATACGACGGCGACATGCTCGGCCGGGTGATCGGCGAGGAGTTTGCGCAACATGTTGACGACACCGTAAATCGCACCGGTCGGTTCGCCGCGCGAGTTGCTCAACGTCGGCATGGCATGGAATGCCCGATACAGGTAGGATGATCCGTCCACCAGGATCAGTAGCGTTTGGTTAGTCATGGGTTTATTTGGTGGCCACCGAAAATTTCAAGAAGAGCGATTATGGACGAACATACAAAATCTTCCCATCCGGGTTTACGCCCGATCAACGACACACAGCTCACACGCGAGTCGTGGAAAATTTTCCAGATCATGGCGGAGTTCGTCGAAGGCTTCGAAAAGCTGGCGCGCATCAAACCGTCGGTGAGTATTTTCGGCTCGGCGCGTACGCCGGAGGATCATCCCTATTACGCGCTCACCGAAGACATCGCGCGGCGTTTATCCGACGCCGGGTTCTCAGTCGTTAGCGGTGGCGGGCCGGGCGTCATGGAGGCGGCCAACAAAGGCGCATTCGCGGGCAAGTCGCCCAGCATCGGGCTGAATATTAATTTGCCGCACGAACAAAGCGCGAACCGCTATCAGAATATTTCCCTATATTTCCGCCATTTCTTCTCACGTAAAGTGATGTTTGTGAAGTACGCCGCAGCCTATGTGGTGCTGCCGGGCGGCTTTGGCACGCTCGACGAACTCGCAGAAATTCTGACCCTGGTGCAAACCGCGAAGACGCGGCGCATACCGATCATTCTGGTACATGCGCCGTTC
>CAZHHW010000006.1:0-5013 GCA_964532385.1 uncultured Gammaproteobacteria bacterium
TGCAGCACATCGTCGAGATTGCGTATTTCCGCCAGCGGCGGCAATTGATCCAGCGATTTGAGATTAAAGTAGTCCAGAAACTCGCGCGTGGTTGCAAGCAATGCCGGGCGGCCGGGCAGATCTTTGTGCCCCACCACTCGCACCCAGCCGCGCTCTTCCAGGGTTTTGACAATTTGACTGCTCACACCGACGCCGCGCACGTCTTCGATTTCCGCGCGCGTGATCGGCTGGCGGTACGCGATCAGCGACAAGGTTTCCAGCAAGGCGCGTGAATAACGCTGCGGGCGCTCTTCCCACAAGCGCGCAATCCAAGGCGCGAAGTGCTGTTTAGTCTGGAAACGAAATCCTGAACTGACTTCGTGCAATTCAACGCCGCGCTGCTCGTAATCGGCTTTCAATAATTCCAGCGCGGCGCGAATCTCCTCGCGCGTGGGCTGACCGCCATCGAGAAACAATGTCAACATCCGGTCGATGCTGAGCGGCTGGTTGGCCGCGAACAACGCGGCTTCGAGAATCATCTTCAGTTGCGTGGATTCCATCGGTTACACCTCGCGCGCCGTAATCGCCTTGACATGGATGGGACCGTACATCTCGCTTTGTACCAGTTCGATGATGTGTTCTTTAATCAGTTCGAGCACCGCCAAAAATGTCACGACCACGCCCAGGCGGCCTTCTTCGGCAGTAAACAGACTGGTGAAATCGACGAATTGATCGCCCTGCACCGCCGCCAATACGCGCGACATGCGCTCACGCACCGACAGCGGTTCGCGCTTGATATGGTGACTGGCGAAATTGTCGCTGCGCAACAGCACATCCTTGAGCGCCAGCAGCATTTCGCGCAACTCGACCTGCGGTTGCGGCTTGCTGATTTTAAGATCCGGCAATTCCACCGACACCGGATAAATCTCGCGATGCAACCGCGCCATGCGTTCCACCTCTTCGGCGGCGCGTTTGAAACGTTCGTATTCCTGCAAGCGGCGGATCAGCTCGGCGCGGGGATCCTCCTCGTCGCCCTGCAACTCCGCCGGACGCGGCAATAACATGCGCGACTTGATTTCCGCCAGCATCGCGGCCATCACCAGATAATCGGCGGCCAATTCCAGGCGCAGCCCCTTGAGCAGATCGACATAATCCATGTACTGACGCGTGATCTGCGCAATCGGAATGTCGAGAATTTCCAGGTTCTGGCGGCGGATCAGATATAGCAACAGGTCGAGCGGCCCTTCGAACGCATCGAGAAATATTTCCAGCGCGTCGGGCGGGATATATAAATCGTGCGGCATGTCGACAATGGGCTCGCCGCGTAAAAAGCCGAACGGCAATTGTTCCTGCGCGGACAGCGCGACGGCGGGATTATCGAGTAATTGTGCTGGAGTTGACATTTAGTGCACCAAGCCCATGGCTAACCTGACCTCTTCCAAAGTGGCGCGCGCAACATCGCGCGCGGCTTCACAACCTTGATTAATAATCTGCCGCACCGCGCCCGGGTCGGCCTCGAATTCGGCCGCGCGTTTGCGGATCGGCGCCAGTTCCGCCAGCACCGCGTCGATCACCGGGCGCTTGCATTCCAAGCAGCCGATTTTCGCGGTGCGGCAATTTTCCTGCACCCAGTTCTTCACCCCGTCGTCCGAATAAATCTGGTGCAGCGGCCACACCGGGCATTTATCCGGATCGCCCGGATCGGTGCGCCGCACACGCGCCGGATCGGTGGGCATGGTTTTGAGTTTTTGCTCGATCGACGCCGGTGCTTCGCGCAATGCAATGGTATTGCCGTAAGACTTCGACATTTTCTGCCCATCCAGGCCTGGCATTTTCGCGGCTTGCGTCAGCAAGGCCTGCGGTTCGGGCAGAATCACCTTGCCCGAACCTTCCAGAAAACCGAATAAACGGTCGCGATCTCCCAACGTGATGTGCTGCAAACTCTCGATCAGTGCGCGCGCTTTTTCCAGTGCCGCATGATCGCCTTTTTCTTGAAACGCGGTGCGCAAATCGTTGTACAGCGTTGCGTTTTTTTTGCCCAGGGTTTTGATGGCCGCGTGGGTTTTAGCTTCGAAATCAGGCTCGCGGCCATACAAATGATTAAAGCGCCGCGCCACTTCGCGCGTGAGCTCCACGTGCACAACCTGATCCTCACCCACCGGCACCTGGCCGGCTTTGTACACCAAAATATCCGCGCTTTGCAGCAACGGATAACCCAGAAAACCGTAGGTGGATAAATC
Source organism: uncultured Gammaproteobacteria bacterium (assembly GCA_964532385.1). Taxonomy (GTDB): domain Bacteria; phylum Pseudomonadota; class Gammaproteobacteria; order SG8-11; family SG8-11; genus UBA6921. Next base: position 2,220 of record CAZHHW010000006.1, read on the forward strand.
TTTTTCGCGCAGCTTTTCCTGTTGGTCTTTATACGTCGGCACCCGTTCCAGCCACGAGATCGGTGTCGTCATCGACAACAGCAAATGCAGCTCGGCATGTTCCGGGATACGCGATTGTATAAACAACGTGGCTGCGCCGGGATTCACGCCGGCCGCCAGCCAGTCGACCACCATGTCCCACACATTGGTGGAAATCGCGCGCGGATTTTCATAATCGGTGGTGAGCGCGTGCCAATCGGCGACAAAGAAAAAACACGGGTACTTATGCTGTAACCACAACCAGTTTTTAAGCACGCCATGATAATGCCCCAAATGCAGCTTGCCGGTAGGCCGCATGCCGGACAACACGCGGCTGAATTGCGTGGGAACCGTGTTCAAGGTGCGCTCCGAAGTTTAAGGTCTGAATATGGAAAAAATCAGTTTGGTCAAGCCGTCGATGGGTGGATAGAGCACATAGCTTAGCAGTCCACTCCACAGCAATCCCAGCAGAATGAAAAATCCATAGGGTTCAATGCGGCTTAGCTTCCATGACCACGGGCCGGGCAACACGCCCGCCAACACCCGGCCGCCGTCGAGCGGCGGCAGCGGCAACAAATTCAGCACCATCAATACGATGTTGATCTCAATACCGGCAAAACCCATGTAGGCCAAGGGCCGTCCCAGCCAGGCCAGCTCGCCGCCGCCGATTTCAAGACCGGTGCGCATGAGCATCGCCCACAATACCGCCATCAGCAAATTCGCAATCGGACCGGCCAGCGCCACCAGGGCCATATCGCGCTTGGGGTTGCGCAGATTTTCCCACGTCACCGGCACCGGTTTCGCCCAGCCAAAAATCGGCAGGTGCAGTAGCAGCAGCACCAAGGGGACTAAAAAGGTACCGATGGGATCAACATGTTTGGCCGGGTTGAGGGTCAAGCGCCCGAGCATCATCGCGGTGGGGTCGCCCAACCGTTTAGCGACCCAGCCGTGTGCAACCTCGTGAACCGTGATGGCGAACAGAATGGGCAATGCCCACACCGCCACCTTCTGCATCAGACTCAAATCATCCATCCGGCCGATTATACGCAGATTCGCCGCAGTGTAGTGACTGACTCAACGGCAGATGAATTTACATATCTCTACTTCGTAGGCGTTGCGATGTTAGGGAGGATTGTGAATTTAAGTTATGGATGTGATGAGCCGCCGAGGTACAACCCCTTTGCTTTTATCCGCATGAATCTCGCGCGTGCGCTTGAGTACCGAGCTCATGGCATCGGGCATGTTGCGTTGAATCCAGAGCATGGCTTGATGGCCGCGCGAAAGCTTGCGTTCGCCGGGCTGGCCTTCGCTTCCTGAGTAAATGAGCATCTGTGAGAGTGGAATTCCAAGGATTTCTTTACCTGCCGTATTGAGCGCCGCCCATAAACTCGTGTCTTCGCCGGTCGCTAAAATATCGGAATGGGTGCGGCCGATCTCATGCAGTGGATTGCTGTATGCGGTTTCGTTCATGCAATCGACGTGATAGCCGCAGAACAGACAAAACTGATAGAGACGGGCTAATTCGTTCCAATATTCTTCCAAACGAATCGCGGCCGCCGTATGACCCGCGCGCCACAGGTCGTTCACCATTTCGCCATACACACGCACGCTTCGCCAGCCCCGCGACGCGGTGCTTTTGAGGGTTTGCCCTATGCTTTCACGAAATTCTTCCCACACCGGCATCGCGTCAGGATCCTTCATAATCCGGGACAATAAGGCGTGGCCATCCAGCACCTTGAGCTGCCCGGAGGCCTGCCAGATTTCCACGGGTTTATTTGTAGCATGCACACGCTGGAGATAGGCCGGAATCCGATCCGCTGGAGCAACGAGGATGACGGCCTCGCCACGCAGTAGCCCGGTCTCGACAAATATGCCCACGGCGTCGGCCAGAACCTGCGGGTCTTTATGCAGTTGGGCAAAATGGCGCCCGGCCGGAGCTTCGATCAATAACGCATCACTGTTTGACGTTGACATGCTGGCGCCTCCCTCTGCGTGACTACTCATGTTTCAAGCAGTGGTTAATTTTTGATAGGCGCCGGATTTGAATCTGTACGTTAGCGTACAAAGACCCGATATCAAGCAGCTTAGCATCGGCGCGCGCGGCCACATCAAGAACCCGCTGGGCGTTGACAAATTTTTAGCCGCCATTGAAAACTGTTTACGCTAACGGCAATCGCCCGCGTGGCTGCCGGACCTGCGCTTAAACGCTGAAATCCACGACTGAAAACGGCGCCACCGCGAAAACATCACGCGCACTTAAACTCGCCGTCACGCCTGAAGCCGAATTCGAGCGTGCATGTTGCCCGGAAAATATATCCGTGCCCAACGTGCCGGGTGGCAACATTGGAGTTTCGATCCAGGTTTTGTCCCAGCGCTCACCCGTGGGCAACTCCCCTTTCCAGGCGCCTAACGCCGCCGTCAGGCGTTGCACAATGACCACCACCAAACCTTTTTCACGGCGCCGCGCGAACGCGCAAACGTGTTCGGCGTATTGACCTTCCACGCGCAGTGCGAGGTAGTCGCCGTCGCGAAACAACGCTTCGTGGCGGCGGCGTAAGGCGAGTAACCGCCACAGCACATAAAGCTTGATGCGCCCGTCCGGCATCGTGCGCAGCAGCTCGCTGAGATACGCTTCTCCTGCATGGTGGTCGGACGCCTGAGACATTTCATCCAACCTGGCGCGTCGGATCGAATAATCCACCGGGCGGCGGTTGTCCGGATCCACCAGACTGAAATCCCACAACTCATTGCCCTGATAAATATCCGGCACGCCCGG
>CAZHHW010000006.1:5113-61952 GCA_964532385.1 uncultured Gammaproteobacteria bacterium
GCGCTCTGCCGCGCTGGGCGGTGTGAGCGGCCAGACGCCCAGCAGCGTTTGATACAGCAGGTATTCGTCATTCGGGCTAGGCACCGGCTGGCCGTCCGCGGTTTGTACGAGCGCGCGGTTCAAACTGCGCCAGCGGGTCAGATGTGTGCGCCATTCGCCGGGCATTTCCGAAAGTACGTTGATGCGCGCGCGCACGTCTTCCGAACGCTTCGTATCATGCGTGGATGTGGCCAGCAGGGTGTGCGGCCAGCGCGCGGCGCGTTCCTGGTTGGCGGCATGAAATTGCGCGTTGGCGATACCAAAAACGCGCGGATCGCCGCCGACCTCGTTCAGCGAAACCAGCCGGTTGTAGATATAAAAACTGGTATCCTCCATGCCCTTCGCCATCACCGGGCTGGTGAACTGCTGCATGTTCATGGCGAAAACGCGCACGCTGCGTTGATAGGCCTCGCTCTTGCCCTGACCCAGCGTGGTGAGCATGGCGGCACGCACAAAATCAAACACACCCAGGTCGGCGGCCTGAGTGCGTTTACGCGCTTCGATAATGGCGGCTTGAATGTAATGCTGATCAACTTCAGAAATCGCCTCCTCGGTGATGTAGGTTCGATACACCGGAAAACAGGCCACCACCTCCATCAAGGCATCGCGCAGACTGTGCAGGGTGAAATCGCAGGTGTGGCGAGAAGCTTGCGCAATGCGCCCCAACTCATCGACCAACACATTCAGCTCGCTTGCGAGCGTGACTTTCATAATGAGTTTTTTGGCGCGATAAAGAACATCGCCGAAGCGCAAATTCTCGCCGATGAACGCGGCGTAGGTTTTAGTGAGCAAAGGCTCGCCGCGCGCGTCGACGAACAGCCCATTCACCAGATTGGCAAAGTCGTAGCCGGTGGTGCCGTGAATGGGCCAGTCCGGCAAGTGTTCATCGTGCGCGAGAATTTTTTCGATCAGCAAATAAAAGGGTTTGGCGCTCGATTCCGGGCCCGCTTCCAAGCGTTGCGCCAACCTTTGTTGCACGCGAGTGAAATACTGGCCCGGGTTATACAGGCCATCCGGATGATCGATGCGCAGCGCATGAATCTTGCCTTGGGCGACAAGCTCGAGAATCAAACGGTGCGCGGCTTCAAATACTTCCGGGCGGCCCATGCGCAAACCCGCCAACTCGTTCACATCGAAAAATCGCCGGTAATTAATATCGTCCGCCGCCACCCGCCAGCACGCCAGATGAAAGGCCTGCGCTTTAATCAATTCATGCAACGCATCGAAGCTCGCCGCGATCCCGGGCCGGCCATTGATTTCACGCACGATGTCCTGGATGAGCATCTCGACGGGCGGATGGCGGGCGCAGATCTCGGCCAGCCGCCGTTTATAAAATTCCTTGTCTCGTTCGCGCTCGGTGACTTTTTCAGGATGCGTGTCCTGTTGTTCCGGCAAATGGCCAAACGCGGTGAGCAGGGTTTGCAGTTCGGAATAAGCGGCGGCGTCCTGTTCTTGCAGCGGCGCGGCCAATCCGTTGCTACGATTTAAAATCGATGCGTAACTGCGTGGATCGAGCGGAAAATAATGCTCGAAATAATACAGCGCAAAACTCCCCGCCTGCGCATTAAAAACGATTTTCAGTTCGCCCTTTTCCAGCACATCGCCATAGGAATTTCCCAGCACCGGCAACAGCACTTTGCCGCACAACGCTTTGCGCGACGGCTGCCAATCGATATCGAAGAATTCCGCGAAGCGGGAAGCGCGGCCATTTTCCAGAACATCCAGCCACCAAACATTATCGCTGCCCACGCCCATGTGGTTGGGCACAATGTCAAGCATCTGCCCCATGCCTGCCGCGGCCACCGCCGCCGTGAACTGTTCGTATTCTTCGCGGCCGCCGAGCTCGGGATTGAGGCTGGCGTGATCGACGATATCGTAACCATGCATGCTGCCCGGCCGGGCTTTCAGATAGGGCGAGGCGTAACAATGGCTGATGCCCAATTTCGCCAGATAGGGCATCAAATCCGCGGCATCGCGAAAGCGAAACCCGCGGTTGAATTGCAGCCGGTAAGTGGCGCGGGGGATCCAGGCTTCGATATTCATGCCGCGGTACTCCGCTGCTGCGACCAGACCACGCTCCAGGGCGCAAGACCGGCGCCGCGGGGTTCCATGTTTTGATAAATAACCTGGGCGTCCGCGAGCGGCCCGGCATCCACGCGGTTCGCGCCGAGATTCGCGCGCAATACCAGACTCGTCCCGTCATGCAGCGGCCATCGCACTTCAAGCGCACGCTCCGCGAGTAATCGATAACCTGCGGCACCAGTCACCAGTTGCCGCGTCAGCGGCAGCATGCGCTGCCTGCGCAAGCGCAGCAAATCGCGGTAAAAGGTCAACCAATTGCGATGCACCGCGCGCTCCAGATTGTTCCAGTCCAGCCGCGCGCTTTGCCAGGTCGATTCCGCGTTGGGATCGGGAATGCGTGCACGTTGCGCGGCATCGGCGAACACGCCGAAACGCGCAAACTCATTGCGCCGTCCCTGCGTGACCGCCTGCGCCAGATCACCTTTGAAATCGCAGAAAAATGGAAACGGCGCATGCGCGGCGAATTCTTCGCCCATGAACAACAACGGCGGCGTCGGGGCCAGCAAAAGAATCGCCAGCGCGGCGCGCAACGCGGGTTCCGGCGCGAGCTGCGCGATACGCTCGCCAAACGCGCGATTGCCGATTTGATCGTGATTTTGTAAAAACCCGACACAGGCACCCGCCGGTAAATCAACGCTGCGCTCGCCGCGCACCCGGCCGCGAAACGGCGAAACTTCGCCCTGATAGGCAAACCCTTCGGCCAGGCAGCGCCCCAGATGCCGGATCGGCTGCTGCGCATAATCCATGTAGTAACCGTCGCTCTCGCCGGTCAACAGCACATGCAGCGCATGATGTATATCGTCGTTCCATTGCGCGGTGGCCTCCCCATTGGGCCGTAAATAAAAAGCCTGGTTATTGACATTTTCAAGCATCAGATGCACCGCGCGTGCGCTGCCTGGCCCGCGCTGCACGCGCTCGCACAGTTCCTGAATGATGTCGGGGCGGCGGTCGTCGGCGATGGCGTGCACCGCGTCCAGCCGTAATCCGTCGAAATGAAATTCTTCCAGCCAGTAAAGCGCGTTATGGATAAAAAACTCGCGCACCACCGCGCTGCCTTCCGCATCGAAATTGATCGCCGCGCCCCATGGCGTGTGATGGCGTTCGGTAAAAAACTGTGGTGCGTAGCAATGCAAATAATTGCCGTCCGGGCCGAAGTGGTTGTACACCACGTCGAGAAATACCATCAGGCCTTTTTGATGGGCCGCATTGATCAAGCGCTTTAATTCATCCGGCGTGCCGTAGCTTGCGTCCGGCGCGAACGGCAACACACCGTCGTAACCCCAATTGCGCCGTCCCGGAAAATCGGCCAGCGGCATCAACTCGATGGCGCTGATGCCAAGCTCGAGCAGGTAATCGAGCTTTTTGATAATGCCAAGATAGCCACCCTGCGGACTGAAACTGCCCACATGCAATTCATAGATGACGGCTTCCTCCCACGGCCGCCCGCGCCATGCGCCGTCGGTCCATTGAAACGCTTCCGGGTTAATGACAATACTTGGCCCATGCACGTCGTCCGGATTGTAGCGCGAGGCCGGATCGGGAACTTTTAAATCGCCATCGATGCGAAAGCGATAGCGGCTGCCCGCCGGTGCATGGGTATTGAGTTCATACCAGCCGAGGGGCTGGCTCTGCATCGGCAAAGTCTGTTCGCGTCCGCCTTTCTCGAGACACACATCGACCGTGCGCGCGCCCGGCGCCCACAGCCGGAAGCGAGTGTTGTCATCGGCTTGAAGAACTGTGCCGAATGGCATTTCATGTCGTCTTTGCATGCGTGCTCTCCTCTTTTTGCATCAGCAAAACCAAAGACCGGCCATGCACCGGATAACGTTCGAAAGGCACGGCGGCGCGCTCATCCACCACCCTGTGTCCTTGTGCGGTGTCCAGCAAAGGATTCCATAACTTGCCGGCCAGAAAATCCGGAAAGTTAAATTCGATCTGTTCGTAATGCGAATTCAGAAGCAGCAGGAAATTCCGGTCGCGATTGAGCCGGCCGCGAGGGTCGCGCTCGTTGATCACCTGGCCGACCAGAAATACTCCCAGGCAGCGCGCGTACGACGCATTCCATTCCGCCTGGCTCATCTCGCGCCCATCGGGCGCCAGCCAGAAAATATCTTTGACACCCTCGCCTTGAATCGGCCGCCCCTGGAAAAACCGGCCACGATGAAAAACCGCATGCTGGTTGCGCAGCCGCAGAAGTTGCTGCGTGAACATGAGTAAATCCGTGCCGGCAGGCGTGGCTTCCCAATCCAGCCAGCTCAGCTCATTGTCCTGGCAATACGCATTATTATTGCCGCGCTGCGTGCGGCCGATTTCATCGCCCGCCACCAGCATGGGCACGCCCTGCGAAAGAATCAGCGTCGCCAGCAAATTACGCTGCTGTCGTGCGCGCAACGCCAGCACGCCGGGGTCGTCCGTCGCACCTTCGACGCCGCAATTCCAGCTGCGGTTATGCGATTCGCCATCGCGGTTATTTTCCTGATTCGCTTCGTTGTGTTTATGGTTGTAGCTGACCAGATCGTGCAAGGTGAAGCCGTCGTGCGCGGTGATGAAGTTAATGCTGGCGTAAGGGCGCCGCCCGCCCGCCTCGTACAGATCGCTCGAACCGGTCAGGCGATACGCGAGTTCACCGATCAATCCGCCCTCGCCGCGCCAGTAGTCGCGCACGGCATCGCGATATTTGCCGTTCCATTCGGTCCAGCCGGGCGGAAAATTGCCGACCTGGTAACCGCCTTCGCCCAGATCCCAGGGTTCGGCAATCAGTTTCACCTGCGACAGTACCGGGTCTTGACGAATGATGTCGAAGAACGCGCCGAGGCGGTTCACTTCGTGTAATTCGCGCGCCAGCGTGGCCGCCAGATCGAAGCGGAAACCGTCCACATGCATTTCCAGCACCCAGTAGCGCAAACTGTCCATGATCAGTTGCAACACGCGCGGATGGGTCATGTTCAGGGTGTTGCCGCAGCCGGTGTAGTCTTTGTAATAACGCCGGTTGTCATGCGTTAGCCGGTAGTAGGCCGCGTTGTCGATGCCGCGAAAACTCAAGGTCGGGCCCAGCTCATTGCCCTCCGCCGTGTGGTTGTACACCACGTCCAGAATCACCTCGAGACCGGCCGAATGCAGCTTCCTGACCATGGTTTTAAATTCGCTGGTCAAACCCGCCGCGGAATACTGCGAGGCCGGTGAAAAATAACCGATGGAGTTGTAGCCCCAATAATTGCGCAGCCCGCGCTCGACCAGATGCCGGTCGTCCAGGAACGCATGCACCGGCATTAATTCCACGGCTGTCACGCCCAGGCTCTTTAGGTAGTCGATGACCGGCGCGGTCGCAATCCCCGCATAAGTCCCGCGCAACGGTTCGGGCACGCCGGGATGGCGCATGGTGAAACCTTTGACATGCATTTCATAAATCACGGTCTGATGCCAGGGAATGTCGGGCGGCTGATCGTCTCCCCAACTGAAGGCGGGATCGATGACCCGGCACTTCGGTACGCCGAAAGCGCTATTGCGCTTATCAAACGACAGATCCGCCTGCTTGTGACCGATGCGATAACCGAACAGGGCGTTATGCCAGATCACATCGCCGACGATGTCTTTTGCGTAAGGGTCGAGCAGTAATTTATGCGGATTAAACCGATGCCCGGCGAGCGGATCGTACGGGCCGTGCACGCGGTAACCGTAAATCATGCCGGGGCGCGCCTCCGGCAAATAACCGTGCCAGATGTGATCGGTGTATTCGGGCAAGGCCAGGCGCTGGATTTCGCGCTGGCCGAAATTGTCAAACAGGCACAGTTCCACGCTCTGGGCATGCTCGGAAAACAACGCAAAGTTCACACCCTGACCGTCCCAGGTCGCGCCCAAGGGATAAGGTTTACCCGGCCAGATGGCTGAAACCGGATATTCATACAGCCCTTTTCTGACCGGCGGGTAGGTGCTTTTCATGCCGTGTACGCGCGCAACTCGCGGCTCACTCGGCCCAGCGGCAAAACGGTAATGCCGCTGGGGGAAACAAAATAACGTTCCGCATCGGCGCGCGCGTCGTAACCGATGCGGGTGCCCTCCTCAATGGTATTGTGCCGGTCCACGATCACCCGGCGCAGGCGCGCGCCGCGCCGGATGCGCACGTTGTCCATGATGATGCATTCATCCAGTTCAACCCCCGGTTCCAGCACCACTTCGCGCCGCAGCACCGAATTGCGCACCACCGCGCCATTGATGTACGTACCTGACCCCAATAGCGAATTATTAATCTGTCCGGAAATCACCGTGCTGGTCGGGCCATGATAGGCGCTGGAATAAATCGGCCATTGTGGATTGAACAAATCGAAGCGCGGCCGCTCCCCCAGCACGTCCTGATTGGCCGTGAAAAAAGTTTCTATGGTGCCCACGTCGCGCCAGTAATTAGGCTCTTCGTACTCATTCACACCCGGCACGCGATTGCTGCTGAAATCGTAAGCGTATAAACGTTTGTCCGCGGTCAAGGCCGGCAAGATATGCAAGCCGAAATCATGCTTGCGCTCGCGATGCGCGGCTTGCAATACCTCGATAAGGGTTCCGGTATTGAAAATATAATTTCCCATCGAGGCATACGCCCGCCGCGTATCGTTGGGCAGCGGCGCCGGTACCTCGGGTTTTTCCTGGAATTCGCGCACCCGTCCCTGCGCATCGGCGGCGATAATTCCAAACGACGAAGCTTGCGCGATGGGTACCGGATGCGCCGCCAGGGTGACATCGGCGTTGCGTTCCAGATGGAACTGCACCATCTGGCGCACGTCCATGCGGTAAATATGATCGGCGCCGAACACCACCACCAGGTCCGGATTGTGCTGTTCGATCAGATTCAGATTTTGATACACCGCGTCGGCGGTACCCTGAAACCATTCCGCTCCGCACGCCATTTGCGGCGGCACCACGGTGACGAAATGCTGCGCCAGCAACGGCGAAGGGAGCCAGGCTTTACGTATATGCTCGATCAGCGGCTGGGACTTGTATTGCACCAGCAAGTACACCGAATAGATTTTTGAATTGGCCAGATTACTGAGCACGAAATCCACGATGCGGTTGCGCCCGGCGAACGGCACGGACGGTTTGGAACGTTCCGCGGTGAGCGGAAACAAGCGGCTGCCTTCGCCGCCCGCCATGACAAAAGCGAGAATTTTTAATTTATGCATTTTTATTTCCCCTGCCCATCGACACCGGCGGCCGCCAGTAAGCGCAGCAACCCGCGCACCGGCAGCAACACCCAATCGGGGCGATTGTTTAATTCGTAAATTAATTCCGAGAGCGCTTTTTCAAACGTGAAGAATTGAATCAGTGGATCAATACCGTCAGCGTCTTGCGGTGGGGCGCAATCCGCTGTCGCGCAATAGCCCTGTAAAAAAGCCGCCGCGGTGGCCACTTCCCAGGCACGCACCTCAGGTTCCAGTTTGCCGTGGTCGAAAGACTGATCCAGCGAAAAATGATGCAGCGCGGTTTCCGCCGCGTAATTCACGGAACGCAACATCCCGGCCACATCGCGCAATGCGGAGTCCTTGCGCCGCCGCTGTGCCAGCGGACGGCCGGGTTCGCCTTCGAAATCGGTGATGACGAAGTCGTTCTCGACAATTAATACCTGGGCCAGATGATAGTCACCGTGAAAGCGCGTCTTCACGCCGCTGAGCCGCTCCGGCAACAACGCCGCGATGCGTGCGTGCAGGGCGGGCTCCTGTCGCAGCAGAGCCTCGACGTGCGCGGCCATCGCGGCAGGCAACGCCGCGGCGTGCGCGCGTAACTGTTTAAACGCCTGTGCGGCAAGCGCGGTAATTTCCTGCTGCCAGCGCAGGCGGTCATCCGCGCTCAACGCTTCAGGATCAAAATCGGGATCGCCGGTCGCACGCGCCAGCGCCTGATGCAGTTGACCGGTACGCATGCCCAGTCTGGTGATCATGTTTAAAAACGGCGTGTGCGCCGAGCGGTCTTCGGCGGCATTCGCGGCCGGCAGGCCGGACAAACCGGAAAATGTTTCCAGGTGCCGCTGTAAATAATCCACGCAATAGGTCCAACCGTTCCCCTGGTTTCTGACATAAGGCTGCAGGATGCCAAGCGCAATACCTGCGCCCTCCGCATCGCGATACTCAATGGCGCCGGCAAACGCGGCAATATGCGGGAATGGCGAAGCTGTGGTTAAAAACTTTGCCATTTCGATTTCCGGATGGATTCCGCTGTGCAATTTCCGGTAAATCTTGAGAATGAAGCGGTCGCCGTAAATAATCGAAGTGTTGCTTTGCTCCAGAGCGGCACGGCGCATTGTGGCGCCGGTCTCGACTAATTGCGCCGCTACGCCGGACGAGGTTTGAAAATTCAAGCTGCCTCGCTCCAGCGGGTGCTGCGCATTGCTCGCCAGCGCGCCGGCCAGGGCGCGGCAAAAAGCGTCATCCCACACCGCGTCGTATAAAATTCCGCTGCGGGCGCGTTGCCGCACGCGCGCGACGGTGCCGCGCGCCAGCGCGCCGAAGCCGTCCGCATCGGCTTCGTCTTCCCATGCAAGTGCCAGAGGTAGCGTATATAAATGCGGCTCGCCGGATTCAGTTTGAAACCGCACCATGGACATCAACCAGCTGCCACTTGCGGTTTTCCATTCTCCGCCGGAGAGTAAAGAAACGGTTTGCGCCACAGCGCCTTTGTTCGCGAACCAGCGTTGGCCGGCGAGGAACGCGGGCAGCACCTGGTGTTCGAATTGGCCGCGCACTTTATTGGCGAGCAGATGTTGTAAATCGCTGGCCGCGTTGTGTTTGCCGCCAAATAAACTGCCCCAGCCCTCCGGTAAAACCAGGATGGGCAACTCATTCAACGACGAATATTCATCGTGCCATTCGGGCGCGGGCGCCTCGGTGGAAAGTAAAAACCAATAAAAACCGGAACCCGGCAGGGTCAGCAAATACGGCAGCTCGCCGATGGAAGGAAACGCGGTCAGGCCAAGTAACTCGACCGGCACGCGGCCTTTGAATGCCGATAAATTCAGCTCCACCGGCTGACTCGAGTTGGATAAATTAACCACGCACAGCAGCGTTTCATGTTCGTATTGGCGTAAATACGCGAGGATTTTACGATTACCGGGACGCAGAAAACTCAGACTGCCGCGGCCGAACGCGCTGTGTGCCTTGCGCACCGCCAGCAAGCGGCGCATCCAGTTCAAAAGCGATGAGGGGTTATTGATCTGCGCTTCCACGTTCACGGACTGAAAACCGTAAACGGCGTCCATGATCGGCGGTAAATACAAGCGTGCCGGATCGGCGCGTGAAAAGCCGGCGTTGCGGTCCGGACTCCATTGCATCGGCGTGCGCACGCCGTTGCGATCCCCCAGATAGACATTGTCGCCCATGCCGATTTCGTCGCCGTAATACAGAATCGGCGAGCCGGGCATCGACAATAAAATGCTTTTCACCAATTTTATTTTGTCGAGATTGTTCTCCATCAATGGCGCCAGACGGCGGCGTATGCCCAGATTGATACGCATGCGCTTGTCGGCGGCGTAAGTGCGGTACATGTAATCACGCTCGCGCGGCGTCACCATTTCCAAGGTCAGCTCATCGTGATTGCGCAGGAAAATCGCCCACTGGCAGTTTTCCGGAATGTCCGGCGTCTGCGCCATGATGTCGGTGATCGGATGACGGTCTTCCTGCGCGACCGCCATGTAGATGCGCGGCATCAGCGGAAAGTGATAGGCCATCTGGCATTCGTCGCCGTTGCCGAAATATTCGCGCACATCTTCGGGCCACTGGTTGGCTTCGGCCAGAAAAAAACGGTCGCTATAATGCTTGTCAAGCTCCGCACGCATGTAGCGCAGCACCGCATGCGTCTCGGGCAGATTTTCATTGCTGGTGGCGTCGCGTTCGCAAAGATACGGAATCGCATCCAGACGCATGCCGTCCACGCCCATGTCGAGCCAGTAACGCATCACGCGCATCACGGCTTTGATCACGCTGGGATTATTGAAATTTAGATCGGGCTGGTGCGAAAAAAATCGATGCCAATAATAGGCGCCTGCCACGGGATCCCAGGTCCAGTTGGAAGTTTCGGTATCGTTGAAAATAATGCGTGTTTCCGGCCATTTTTTATCGCTGTCGCTCCACACGTAATAATCGCGCTTGCGCGAACCGGGCGGCGCGCGGCGCGCGGCCTGGAACCAGTGATGCTGGTCCGAGGTGTGATTGATCACCAGTTCGGTGATGATTTTGATATTGCGGCTATGCGCTTCGCGGATGAAGCTGCGCACTTCGGCGAGCGTGCCGTAATCCGCATGCACGCCGTGGTAGTCGGCGATGTCGTAGCCGTCGTCGCGCATCGGCGAAGGATAAAATGGCAACACCCAGATGGTGTTGACGCCCAGGTCTTGCAGGTAATCGAGTTTCTGCGTGAGACCGGCGAAGTCGCCCACACCGTCGGCGTTGCTGTCGAAAAACGCCTTGATGTGCAACTGATAAATCACCGCGTCTTTGTACCAGAGCGGATCGTGCAGCGGTTTTGCTTGCGGGAGAAACTGATATTGGGTGGATGCGATAGCCATGGCGGCGCCTAAAGAAAATAGTCAAAATCGCGCTCGCTGCGCACGCGCCGGCGCAGACGGAAAATCTGCGCCGGGGCGGCTTGCGGATCGATCTCCACCCAGTTACGGCTGCCCTGCCAGAGCCAGCGCATATCGGAAAGCAGGTCATGCACCTGGAAGGCTTTGCCGGTGTTGAGCTCCGAGGGGCCGGGTGGTAACTCCAACCAGCCGCCCTGCACATGGTGCGGGTCGAGGTTGACCACCACGACAATGGTGTTCGCATCCTGTTCGCAGGATTTGGCGTACGCCAGCAGCAGCGGATTGTCCACATCGTAAAACCGCAAACTGGCATCGCGCTGGAGCGCCGGGTTGTCGCGGCGGATACGATTAATGCGGGCGATAAAGTCACTCAGGCTGCCAGGCCGATCCAGATCCCAGTGGCGCAACTGGTACTTCTCCGAATCCAGATATTCCTCGCTGCCCGGCGCAAGCGCCGCCGCTTCGCACAATTCGTAGGGCGGGCCATAAATGCCGTAATTCGCGCATAACGTCGCCGCCAGCACCAACCGCGCCATAAACGCCGGGCGCCCGCCGTACTGCAAATATTCAGTGAGAATATCCGGTGTGTTGGGCCACGCGCTAGGACGGAAATAGTCATGCACTTCGGTCTGCGTGAGTTGCGTAAAATACTCGGCGATTTCCTGCCGCGTGTTGCGCCACGCGAAATAGGTATAGGACTGGCTGAACCCGACCTTCGCCAGTTGCAGCATCACGGCCGGACGCGTGAAGGCTTCGGCCAGAAATAAAGTTTCCGGATGCACCCGTTTTACTTCGGCGATCAGCCACGCCCAGAACGGAATCGGTTTGGTGTGCGGATTATCCACGCGAAATATGCGCACGCCCTGCTGCGCCCAAAACAGAAAGATGCTGCGCAATTCATCCCACAGCTCGCGCCATGCTTCGGTCTCGAAATTGAAAGGGTAGATGTCTTGATATTTTTTCGGCGGGTTTTCCGCGTATTGCACGCTGCGATCGGGCCGCCATCGAAACCACTCCGGATGCGCGCCCACGTACGGATGATCGGGGGCGCACTGCAAAGCGATGTCCAGCGCGATGTCAATACCAAGCTCTTTTGCGGCGCTCACAAGATCACGGAAGTCATCCAGTGTGCCCAATTGCGGATGCACGCTTTTGTGCCCGCCCTCCGCCGCGCCGATCGCCCACGGACTGCCGGGATCATCCGCCGCGGCGGCAACGCTATTATTCTTCCCCTTGCGCTGCATCCGGCCGATGGGATGAATCGGCGGCAGATAAACGACATCGAAGCCGAGCGCCGCGATGCGCCGAAGCTGCGCCATGCAGTCGCGCAAGGTGCCATGTTCTCCGGGCTTGCCGCAACTGCGCGGAAAGAGTTCATACCAACTGCTGAAAGCGGCTTTCTCGATATCGGTCCAGACGTGCAACGGCGGCGCCCACGTCGCGCATTCCCGGTCGGCGCAACGCGCCATCATTGCGTCCACTTCGGGTTGCGCAACCAGCTCGCGTGCGTCGCCGGCCTGCGGCGCGCTTTGTAACGACATCGCCCACGCGCGTAACTGCGCGGCCTCCGCAGGCGCGGCGCGTGTGGCGGCGCTGCGCAATAATTCCGCGCCCACCAGCAAAGCGATCTGGATATCCTGCGCATCGGTGCGGCGCAATAAATCCTGCCGCCAGCTTAAAAAACGATCCACCCAGGCACACACGCTGTATTCGTAATCGCCCACCTCGGTGACCTGAAATGTCCCCTGCCACTCATCGTCTTGAGTGCGGGTCATGGGCAATTCTTGCCATAGCGACTGCCCGTGTTTGCGAAAACACAACACACTGCGCAGTTGATCATGTCCGTCGCAAAATATTTTCGCGGTCACGGCAACGTATTCGCCGCGCACGCGTTTTATGGGAAAGCCGCCGCCGTCGATACATGGCGCCATTGATCCGATCACGGCACGGCGCCGGCCGTCGGCGGGCTCCGCGGAGATGGCCGATGCTGCGCTAATCATGGGAGTTCACGCGCCGTCTGCGGCGTAAACGCAATCACGCCCAGCGGCGGCAGCGTCAGCGCCAGGGAATGAAAATGGCCATGCGCCGCTACCGGCGCGGCTTCCACGGCGCCCAGATTGCCCTGGCCGCTGCCGCCGTAGAGCAACGCATCGCTGTTTAAAATTTCTTTCCACACTCCACCGCGCGGGATGCCCACACGGTAGTTATGACGTGGCACCGGGGTGCAATTACAAATCACCAACACCGGCGGCGCGCCGCGCGGACTTAAGCGTAAAAAGCTGATCACGCTGTGCTGGTGATCCTGTTGGTCGATCCAAGAGAAACCCTGCGGCGAAAAATCCGCCTCGTACAGGCTGGCCTGGCTGCGATAACAGCGATTCAGATCTTGCACCCAGCGCTGCACGCCGCGATGCTCCTGGTATTCGAGCAAATGCCAATCCAGCGAGTCGTCATGATTCCATTCCGCCGACTGGCCGAACTCCCCGCCCATGAATAAAAGTTTTTTGCCGGGATGCATCCACATGTAGCCCAGCAACAGCCGCAGATTGGCGAATTTCTGCCAGGCGTCGCCGGGCATTTTACTGAGCAGCGAAGCTTTGCCGCGCACCACTTCGTCATGCGGCAAAGACACCATGAAATTTTCTGAAAAAGCGTGCTGGATGCTGAGAGTAAGTTGATCCTGGTGATGCGAGCGGTAGATCGGATCACGCCCGAAGTACATCAGGCTATCGTGCGTCCAGCCCGCATTCCATTTCATGTCAAAACCCAGCCCGCCGTTTTCAACGTGCCGTGTAATGCCCGGCCAGGCAGTGGCCGCTTCGGCAATGCACAGCGTGCCGGGAAACTGTGTTTTGAGGGTGCGGTTAAGAGCGCGCAGGAAATCGATCGCCGGGGTGTTTTCATTTTCTCCGCCATTGCGACCCTCAATGGGATACAACATCGACGCCACCGCCGGCATGCGCAGGCCGTCGATATGATATTTATCCAGCCAGAACAGCGCGCTGCTCAATAAAAAATCGCGGGCGGCAGGACGGCTATAATCGAAAAGACAGTTTTTCGCTTCCGGGTTAAAACCCCGCTGCGCGCCGTGAATTTCGTACAGCGCTGTGCCGTCGAATTGCATCAGCCCATGCGCAGCACAGGGAAACCATGCCGCCGTCCAGTCCAACAGCACCCCGATTCCGGCCTGGTGCAAATGATCGATCAAATACATGAAATCCTGCGGCGTGCCATGGCGCGCGCTGGGTGCGAAATAAGCCCAGGTCTGATAGCCCCACGAAGTCTCAACGGGGTGTTCCATGACCGGCATGAATTCAATGTGCGTAAAGCCCATTTCCTGCACATAGGCGGCGAGCAAAGGCGCCATATCTCGATAACTAAGCACATCCTGCGGCGCTTGCGGGTCGCGCCGCCAGGAACCTAAATGCACTTCATAAACGCATATCGGACGATCCAGCGCCTGCTGTGCGCCGCGCATGCGCATCCAGTCTTGATCCTGCCATGCATAGTCCAGAGTCCAGAGACGCGAAGCGGTGCCGGGGGCGGCTTGGGCATAGATCGCATACGGGTCCGCTTTTAGCAGCGGCTGCGAATGCAAGCGCGATTGAATCCGAAACTGATAAGCATCGCCCTGCACGGCTTGCGCGACCGCTCCGCTCCAAATTCCGCTGCCGGGATTTTGTGTCAGAACCTGACCCGGATTGGCCCAGTCATTGAAATCGCCGGTGACGTAAACACTTTGCGCCTGCGGAGCCCGCACTGAAAAACGCGCGCCTGCGCTGCCCGGCCGGGCAGCGAGCTGCGCTCCCAGAATTTCATAATCGGGCCGGAAGGGAACACGACTTGACAGAGGCGAAGTGTCGGCATTCATGGCGAATGTAAAAAAAACAGGCATGCTGCGGCAGCCACCCTGTGCCGGAAAACCCGAGGCCGTTTCAGGAAAACATCCTTCATGCCCCGGCACACGCTTGCAAAACGAGTTACGTTGATCAAGCGTCTCCCCGCATTGGATGGCCGTCGCCGTTGATGGCAAGTTCAATAATTCAATGATGGCCGCACTGCCACGGGCAGGTCAGTACGAAGCCGTACACGCGGCAGCAGGTACGGGCTGAATTTTATGGAGAGGAACTGATATGTTTTTATACGGCGGGATATTCTGAAGGACTTGCGCACAGAAACCAAACCAGCCCGCGTAAGCAGCAGCCCGGGCTTTCTCCATGTGTAGACGTAGTTTTGAAACCGGCTTCGCCCAATTTACCCAATGCGGCCTCAGTGAGTTCCAGATTCCTTACCGTTCACACAGATACTGAAATAAACAACATGACCTAAATGCAAGAGAAAACGACACGCGTTAAGCGGCTTTTTTCGGCTTTTTTTCCGTAGTTCCATCCAGCGCGTTCCGCACATTTGCCCATACCTTTGCCGTCACCTTGGTTTGTTTTTCAAGCTTACTGATGTAGGCCTGGGACACCCCTAGGCGTTGCG
The DNA here is from genome assembly GCA_964532385.1 of uncultured Gammaproteobacteria bacterium. Taxonomy (GTDB): domain Bacteria; phylum Pseudomonadota; class Gammaproteobacteria; order SG8-11; family SG8-11; genus UBA6921. The sequence goes on from CAZHHW010000006.1 coordinate 20,280, forward strand.
CGAGTTGACCTTGTGTCATACGTGCCTTGATACGGGCGAGTGCCACAGGGTTGTCCACGTAGTCTTTCAACTCAAACGAAATGTAATCGTCTTGCTCAGCGCCCTTGAAAATTCGGTTATCGATTTGCTTACGCAAGGCCGTGTAAACACGGAATGGGATAAGCACGTATTCGGGTTTGCCTTCCAGTGAGTTGATGACTTGTATGTTGCGCGGCGCTTTCATTTGTATGCATCTCCACGGGGTTTAATTTTCTCGATGGCAATGATCTTGACGGCGTCCTGCCGGTCAAAGATTACGCGCCAGGTTCCTACACGCAACCGGTAGTACGGCTCGCCCTGTAACTTCTTAACATCTAACGCCGGATCGTCTGGATCAAATCCCAGCATGTGGATTTAGGTAAGGATATTCAAAGCAGCACTTATGTGACAATACCGGGCTCCATTAACCAACCTACGTAGAGGTAACTATACTGTGATTACATTATTGGTTTAGATTCTCGCAGCCATTCGCGTACCGGTGCTAAATCATCCCAGTCCACAGTGACACCTAAACTGCCATCGTCATTCACAATACGAAGTCTGCTTTGATCTTTGGTGAGAAACAGCACCTTCCCATAAGACTTCGGGATGCGCCGCGCCTTGCGCGCAGCGTCCTTGGTGTTTTCCTTGGTTTCGATGAGCCGTGCAATCGGTTCATCGCCGCGCAGATGCGACAGACAAACCACGAAGTCAGGGTAAAAATAGTGTTTATGATCACCCCGCACCAAGCGCACCGCGTAGGGCTTACTCCCCGGATTGCGGTGCCACCATTCCACGAAGTCGGCGCGATCCAGCGCATTGGCGAACTCACGCTCCTCGCCGTTGAGTTTGAGCGAGCCATCGTATTTACCAATACGTATCTCGCCTGCGGTCAGCGACAGACACCGATCAGCCAGCCATTCACGTTCGTGCAGCATTAGCTCCTGTTCGATCTTCGATAGGTCGTCATCCGAAGGTGGCAGCACGCCGTAAATATTTTTGCGCGATGCCGCCAGACTCAAAGCCACCGGAAATACCATCATATCCGGCAGCGGTTCTGCGTCTTGCAGTGTGGTGTATTCCGCGACGAGGCTTTGCATCTTTTCCGCGATACTGGTGGCCTCGCGGCGAATCACCCAATGCGCAGCATCGCGGGCATAGCGCCCAAGCTCGACTTCTTGCGGACGCAGCTCTTCGTCAAGCTGCTCAAATTCTTCGTCGATAAATGGCCGCAGATGACGCGCCAACACCTCGACGATGATGCTCACATCCTCGTCTTCCACCTGCGGTAAGGCGCGCAGTATTTTGCGCGCCTCACTCGCGAGCGCACTACGGTCGGTAATGACCTGCACCTCTTCTTCGCGCCGAACGCCTTCGGTCAGTTCAGTATGAACTTCTTTTTCCTTCAGGCGGTTCAGTGCGGCACGCACGGCATTGCGTTTCAATTCGTCTGAAATATGTAATTGGGTCGCCACCAATTCCGACACTTTTGCCATGTCCTGCATCTCTGGGCGCAGCTCACGTTTGAGTGCGCGCGGCAGATTGCGGGCGCCGGTGCGGCGCGGATACGCGCGAATATTTTTTTCGCTTAACAACGCCATCAAGTCCACTTCAGAATCGGGTATCCCACGCTTGTTACGCGCAGCGGAAGGAGGCACTTGTGCAGGCTGCATCTCATCGAGATCAAACTCATCGGCGGCATCGGCAACGCTCGGCATAGCCAGGTTTCCGAACAGCGACTGCTGTGGTCCAGAAGAAACGGGCAATGTCACTTTTGTCGGATATCCGGTCGCTCCTAACTTGCTTTCCGGCAACGGAAAACCATAGTCCAACGGCGGCTGGTTTGTTTCGCGGTTGGTAATAACCGTTGCACCGGAGAGCATCTGCCGCACGATCAATTTTTCGGTTTGTCCTTCCAGTTGGCTTTTTACCGCGCTACTGGTTTGCACGGCGGTTTCAAAACCGCGTTGCGCTTCCGCGTTAGCCAGATACACATAAGCCGTGTCGAAGTCTGCTGGTATCGGTATGGGCTTGGGATACACCGCGCGAATCGGGCGTGCCACACGCATCACGCGGCCGATAAACTGCATTGCGAAATCCACGTCGTTCACCGGCTTGGTCGAGGCCAGCACGAACGCGCGCGGCGCATCGAAGCCGGTACCCGCGGACTGTTTGAAAATCAGCACTTCCTTGCTGGGGTCGTTGGCGATAGCCGCCATCAACACCGGATCGGGATCGGCCGAAGAGTGCTTGCCGATCACCACCGGATTGACTTTGCACAACTTGATTAAATCAAGCTCCGCCTCTTCCACCGACTTATCGCCGTTGGCCACCTGCACCAGCAACAACGGTATCAGTGGTACGCCCGCCGCCTGTAATTGTTTTTTAATGCGCTGCGACCGCTTCCAGGCCTGGCGCAACACCGTGCTCTTCAGGTCGGCCACCGTCTGCACACTCTGGCGCAAATCGTACACCACGGCTTCGATATAGCGCTTGTTGAGACGCGCGGCCACCACCTCGTCACGGCTAGCGGCGAAACTCTCGAAGGCGCTTTTCCCGGCTTGCTGTAAAAATTCTAGCAAGCGCTCGTCCTTCGGCGTCGCAGTCGCCATGATTAAAAAATCCGCATTCAGCCAATGCGCAAACTTGCCAAACTCGGTGGTTTTATCCAGACCGATATGCGCTTCGTCTACCACCAGTCCAATATTCAAGCCTTGCGCCCTGGCTCGCACCACGAACTCCGCCAGTGTGCGGGTATCGTCATCGCCGTCGGCGTTGTAACCGGCATTGCGATCACGCGCCCGCGCCACGCCTTGCGCGGTTGATATCAACACCATGCCGGGCCGTGCGTCCTGATTACGTCCACGCGACAACATCACTGGCCGCAGCCCGTGGCAGTTCGCCGCCAGTGCGTCCTCGGTTTGCTGTACCAAATTCACGAACGGTACAAACCACAACCACAGGGTTGGCCGTGCTGCGCTCACCGCCTCTAGCACGAGCGAAACTATAAATGTCTTGCCCGAACCCGTTGGAGCACGCAGCAAGCACGGTGGGGCGGGCTCGCGTAATAGCGCGTTACTCATATTTTCCGCGATGGCGCTTTGAAATTCCTCCGGTTCGATAGCCGCCGACTGCGCGGTGATAATGTCGAGACTCATAGGGAACCTCCTCCATAGCCGTCAAGAAATACGTCTATCACGCTGTAGCAATTCGCCTCCACGCCGCGCGCGGCGAGCTGCTCACGCAAGGTGTCAGGTCGTGTGGAATACACCGCCAGCCGTGCCGCGTTATATTTTCGCGGCCAGTCCGATAAAATTTTTAGCGTTGCGGCGTTCACTTCATTGCACACCAGTAGTTCGCAATCCTGTACCCGTCCCAACCGTTTCACTGCGCATTCGGGCACAGGACGCACCACCCCCAGCCGCTGCAATGCCAGTCGTTGAAAAGCATGCGCCACATCGATTTCAAAATGCGCGTCGGCGGCTGCCACCTTGTCCAGTTGCAGATAGGCGAATTCGCCGCCTTGTTCCAGGGAGTAACCCGGCTTGTCGCCATAACCACGCATCACGCGGCGCATGCGTTCCGCGCACACGTCGCGGCACAAGTTCTTATCTGGCTCCTTGGTGTTGGCTTCGGTGCTTGAACAGAGAATGAAACGGCGTTGACCTCTGTCTTCAGCATTCAGTTCCAGCACCGCCTGCCCGGTGGTGCCGGAACCGGCAAAAAAGTCGAGAACGGTATCGTTGGGGCGGGTGGCTTGGGAAAGCAGGGCCTTCAATAGTGATGGCGGTTTCGGATACGGAAAGGCTTTATCGTCCATCACCTCTTTGATGGCCTTTGAACCTTCTTCAGTCGTGCCCACGACTGGCATATTCATGCCGTCGACGACGCTTTCCTCTTCTTGCTTCGGAGTCAACCAAGACGAAATGGGCTGGTTCTCGTTCTTCAACCCTTCCTTGAACCGCTTGAAAGCTGGCCTTCCATAGCCAATCTTCTTATCAATCCAAAAGTCGAGATCAGGCATGTCCTCAAACAGTAATGGCGTGTTGCCACTCATGGGCACGTCTTTGCGTTGGATTGCATCGAGCAATTTTTCTCTGGTCTGGAAAATCTCAATCCGTTGATTGGGCGGAAACCAGATGAGCCCTTTGGCAACAAGTTCTTCCATCGTATCGCCGCGTATTTTCTGACCTTCTTTGACGCGCGCTTTTGAGGCATAAGCCCAGACGCGCTGCGGATTGCATGGGTAGAAAATCTGGGTATCGGGGTCCTGAATCGGATAGTACGTGTTGGGACGTTCCCGAAAATCTTTCGGCGAAGTCAAATCACTCAAACGGAATACCCGATCACCTTCCTGAAACTTATACATGGAATAAGATTTTTCATCGCCCGAGAATCTAAATCCGTCGTTGGCATAGACCAACACGTGCTCGTGGTTCGTCGAGAAGAATGCACCCTTGGTATCGTTCCCTCCCGTTCTGCTGCGCCACACAAAACTACCCACCCGCATCCCCGGAAATACCTCATCCATCAACAACTCCAACCGCGCGCGGTTTTCATCGTTGATCGACACCAGAATCACACCGTCCGGCGTCAGCAAATCGCGGGCGAGCGTGAGCCGCCGGTACAGAAATTCCAGCCACTGCGAATGCCGCCAGCGGTCGTTGACACCGACGTAACGGTCGTTATAAACCCAGTCCCTGCTACCGGTGTTGTATGGCGGGTCAATGTAGATGACGCGGATTTTTCCGGCGTGGGTGGTGCGTAGCAGGCGCAGCGAATCGTAGTTGTCGCCTTCGATGATGAGATTGCGATGTGAAAAACCACCCTCACCCCAACCCTCTCCCGCAAGCGGGAGAGGGGGAGAGTCGGAAGGGCGGTGGCTCCATTCTTCCACCAGACGCGGCAGCACCAGATTGGCATTGAGTGCCGCGTCGCGCTCGATGGCGTTGGCTTCCCAATACAACCCCAGCTTCTGCCGCGTGAGATGTTCCACCAGCAGACGGCGCAATTGCTGCGCATTCAGATGATCGAGCTGCGCAAACAGGTGATCGGCACGTCTCGAAGTATTCATGGTTGCTGTCCACGACAGGTGATTATTGTTTTAAATTTCTAGCGTGTGTTTATTTGGCTTTCGCGTGCGGCACTCTAATGCGGGTCACGCGTCCATCCTTGTAGATTACGAGCGGGGTATTGGTCTGCTCGGCGACTTTCCGCGCACGCGCGGACGCGCGCTTCAGCGCTGCGCCCACCTTCACCATGTCAACATCATGAACACGACGTATTGCCTGCTTCATTTCAATCCTCCCTCATCCAACAATATCGGTTTCTCGCCTGCATTGTCATAAAGCACCCATACATCCACCAGTTTCTGATAGACATTCTCGAAATTTCGCTGCCCGCTAAAAAAACGGCGGCGAATAACCTCTGTCGGCACGTGGTGCCCGCCTTGGGCCACACGCACGCGCACACGTTCGATGGCCACCGCCGGAGTCGGCAAGCTCAAAAAAATCAACTTAACCTTGTAGCCCTGTTCTCGCCACAGCGGAATCAGTTGCGCATAATGGCGGCCACTGAGCGTGGTTTCAAAAGCAAAGCTACCGCCTTTGCGAACCTGGGTATGGATTTCTTCCAACATGAGCCGGCCTGCCCGCAGGGCCACGCGCGCGGGATCGAACGGTGCCAACCCAGCGGCGATCAAATCCGCATTCACGAATACGGGGCATCCTGCTTCGTTCGGCAAAAACTCGCGCGCAAAGGTCGTTTTTCCTGCGCCATTCGGCCCGGCAATGATCACGATCTTCCTATTGGCCTTACGTGCCATGTGCTCGCGCCTCTATCATCGCTGCGGATATATTCACCGCGTGTGAAACCACGCGCGATGATGTCGGGTCAACACTGCGCAGTCAATTGCAGACACGTACAAAACAAACCGGCCCGCGCAAGGCGAGCCGGTTTTTAACAAACTCTACGGATGATTTACGCCTACGCCGCTTTCCGCTCGCTCTTGCGAAAACCCAGCTCGCCCCCGCTCACGTCGATCAAAATCACGTCGCCAGGCACGAACTCGCCGCTCAAGATTTTTTTCGACAGCGGATTTTCCACCGCCTGCTGAATCGCGCGCTTCAAGGGGCGCGCGCCGTACACCGGATCGAAACCGGCTTCGCCCAGTTTATCCAGCGCGGCTTCGGTGAGTTCCAGATCCATCTGGCGTTCGCGCAGGCGTGCGCGCAGGTATTGCGTCTGGATGCTGGTGATGGAGCGGATCTGTTCCCGGCCCAGCGGATGGAACACCACCAGTTCGTCGACGCGATTGATGAACTCGGGGCGGAAATGCTGGCTGACAATACCAAGCACCACGCGTTTCATTTCTTGATAGTCGTTTTGTTCAGCCATTTCCTGAATCGCCTGCGAGCCGAGGTTCGAGGTCATGACAATCACGGTGTTGCGAAAATCCACGGTGCGGCCGTGGCCGTCGGTGAGGCGGCCGTCGTCGAGCACTTGCAGCAGCACGTTGAATACATCCGGATGCGCCTTTTCGATTTCATCGAGCAGGATGACCGAATACGGTTTGCGGCGCACGGCTTCGGTGAGGTGCCCGCCTTCTTCGTAACCGACATACCCCGGCGGCGCGCCGATCAGACGCGCGACCGAATGCTTCTCCATGAACTCGCTCATGTCGATGCGCACCATGGCTTCCTCGGTGTCGAACAGGAACGCCGCGAGCGCCTTGGTCAATTCGGTTTTACCTACGCCGGTCGGACCTAAAAACAGGAACGACCCGTTGGGCCGGTTGGGATCGGATAAGCCCGCGCGCGCGCGGCGAATCGCATCCGAAACCGCGTGCACGGCTTCTTCCTGCCCGACCACGCGCTTGCGCAATTCGTCTTCCATGCGCAGCAGTTTGTCGCGCTCGCCTTCGAGCATTTTGTTCACGGGAATGCCGGTCCACTTGGAAACCACTTCGGCGATTTCTTCCTCGGTGACGCGATTGCGCAGCAGGGTTTTTTCCTGCTTCTCGCTTTCACTCGCCAGCTTCAATTGCTTTTCCAGTTCGGGGATGCGGCCATATTGCAGCTCCGACATGCGCCCGAGGTCGTTGGCCCGGCGCGCGGTCTCGACATCCTGGCGGGCACGGTCCAGCGCCTCTTTGATATGTTGCGCACCTTGCAGCGAAGCTTTCTCGGCTTTCCAGACTTCATCGAAATCGGCGAACTGGTGCTCAAGCTTGCCAATTTCACTTTCCAGATTGCCCAGGCGCTTGCGCGAAGCCTCGTCGGATTCTTTTTTCAACGCCATGCGCTCGATTTTGAGCTGGATCAAGCGGCGCTCGAGCCGGTCCATTTCCTCCGGCTTGGAATCGATTTCCATGCGGATGCGGCTGGCGGCTTCGTCGATTAAATCGATGGCCTTGTCGGGCAGATTGCGGTCGGTGATGTAACGGTGCGACAACATCGCCGCGGCGACGATCGCCGGATCGGTGATGTCAACACCGTGGTGGACTTCATATTTTTCTTTTAAGCCGCGCAGGATGGCGATGGTGTCTTCGACGCTGGGTTCGCCCACCAGCACTTTTTGAAAACGCCGTTCCAGCGCCGCGTCTTTTTCGATGTACTGGCGGAATTCATCCAGCGTGGTGGCGCCCACGCAATGCAATTCACCGCGCGCCAGCGCCGGTTTCAACATATTTCCGGCGTCCATCGAACCTTCGGCTTTACCGGCGCCGACCACGGTATGCAACTCGTCGATGAACAGAATGATCTGCCCTTCCTGCTTGGACAAATCCTTGAGCACGGCCTTCAGCCGTTCTTCGAATTCGCCACGGAATTTCGCGCCCGCGATGAGCGAGCCCATGTCGAGCGACAGCAGGCGTTTGCCCTTGAGACTTTCCGGGACTTCGCCGTTGACGATGCGCTGCGCCAGTCCTTCGACGATGGCGGTTTTACCCACGCCGGGTTCGCCGATCAACACCGGATTATTTTTGGTGCGGCGCTGCAATACCTGAATGGTGCGGCGAATTTCGTCGTCGCGGCCGATCACCGGGTCGAGCTTGCCCTGCTCGGCGCGTTCGGTCAGATCAATGGTGTATTTTTTCAAAGCCTGACGCTGGTCTTCGGCATTGGCATCTTGCACCTGCTGCCCGCCGCGCACTTCGTTGATCACACGCTCCAGCGTGGTTTTAGTGGCACCGGCTTTGCGCAGCATATCGCCGAGCGCGCCACGGTCCTCCACCGCCGCCAGCATCAACAATTCACTGGAAATGAATTGATCCTTGCGCTGCTGAGCCAACTTGTCGGTCACGTTCAGCAAGCGGCTCAGATCATTGGAAATATGCACATCCCCGGCGGCGCCCTCCACTTTAGGCAGGCGGTCGAGCGCCTTGCTGAGTTCGGAACTTAAGGCGTTCACATTCACGCCCGCTTGTGTAAGCATTGGCCGCACCGTGCCGCCGTCCTGGTTAAGTAAGGCGGTGAGTACGTGCAGGGGTTCAATGAATTGATGGTCGCGCCCGACCGCCAGACTTTGCGCGTCGGCCAGCGCGGTTTGAAATTTGTTGGTCAATTTGTCCATTCGCATTAATCGAATCCTCAGCACGGGTGACTATAAAGCTATAGCAGATAATGGGTTCGCATTACCGCGCTTCAAGAGTATTCGTTATGATACGCGCTCGCATCAATTCGATGGGACCGCTGGGAGACCAAGGAATGCGTTTATTGCTGGCAGAAGATGACCGATTATTGGGTGACGGAATTTGCGTGACATTGGATGAAGCTGGTTACGCAACCGACTGGGTGACCGACGGCATGGCCGCCGAAGCGGCATTGCAAACCGAAACCTATGCGCTGTTGATTCTGGATCTGGGTTTGCCCAAACAGTCGGGCATCGACGTGCTCAAAGGCGTGCGGCAGCGCGGCCAGGATATCCCGGTGCTGATTCTCACCGCGCGCGATACGGTGATGGACCGGGTGCAAGGCCTGGATTGCGGCGCGGACGATTACCTGGTCAAACCGTTCGACATGGATGAACTCAATGCGCGTTTGCGCGCGCTGTTACGGCGCAGCGGCGGGCGTTCCAACCCGGTCATCGAGCACGGCGATATTGTCATGGACCCGGCCGCGCACGTGGTTACGCACGCCGGCAATGTGGTCGATATTTCACCACGCGAATTCGCCGTGCTGCGCATGTTGCTGGAAAACCGCAGCAAGGTAATGTCGCGCGCGCGTCTGGAAGAAGGTCTGTATTCCTGGGGCGACGAAGTCGAAAGCAATGCGGTCGAAGTGTACGTGCACCACCTGCGCCGCAAACTCGGGGCGTCGTTGATTCGCACCATTCGCGGTGTGGGTTACACCATCGACAAACTCGTGTAGTTGGTTTCCACTCGACGAACGGCTTAATGCGCCCTGTTGAATAGTCACCGAGATTGCCTATGGCCTTGTCCGATGAGCAAATGCAGTCGCTCAAAACCCTGACCGCGATCATCTATGCGCTGTATGCCGCGACGTTTATCTCCGGCATCACCTGCATCATCGCCATCGTGCTTAATTATGTGAAACGCGACGATGCTCACGGCACCTGGCTTGAGAGCCATTTTCGCTGGCAAATCCGCACCTTCTGGTTCGGCCTGCTGTGGGCGTTTCTGGGTGCGCTCACGTGGGTGCTGATGATCGGCATGCTGATCATGGCGGTCAACAGCATCTGGCTGATCTACCGCATCGCCAAGGGCTGGCTCAATCTCAACGACCGCAAGCCCATGTATACACTCGGCACATCCGCGTAGGTTTTACACTTTGTATTTGCGCAGCATGGCGGCGCTGATTCTTTGCTTGAGCCGGAAATAATCAGCCCACGGGTCGGCGCGCAAGCGCTCGAGACGTTGCTGGATATTGCCCAGATTGAAATGATCGGAATGTAAGTTCTCGTCCAGTTCTTCCCAGCGGATCGGCGTTGAAACCGGCGCCTGCGGGCGCGCCCGTGTGGAGTAAGCAGCCACGGCGGTGGCACCGGAAGCGTTGCGCAGGTAGTCGATGAATATTTTGTTTCTGCGTTTGGCTTTGCTGAGATTCGCCGTGAACTGTTCGGGCAGGGTTTCCGCCAAGCTCTCGGCGATGGCGCGGGTGAAGGCTTTTACTTCCGGCCAGCGCCGTTCCGGTTTGAGCGGCACGGCGAGGTGCAAGCCTTTACCGCCGGTGGTCTTCAAAAAACTGCGCAACCCCAGATCCTCGAGCACCGCCCGCACCCGCCGTGCCGCCTCGACGACGCGCGCCCAGGGCAAGTCCGGCGCCGGATCAAGATCGAAAATGATACGGTCAGGTTTATCCAGATGCCCGGCCTGCGCGCCCCAAGTATGCAATTCCAGCACGCCCATTTGAATCAGGCTGACCAGCGCCGGCAGATTATTCGCCATCATATAAAGCGAGCTGCCCGCGTCTTCGGGAACCACGACGCGCTCGATCGCGGCGCTGGTGGTTTCATTCACATGTTTTTGGAAAAAACATTTACCCGCGCCACCCTGCGGGCAGCGCACCAAGGTTAAAGGCCGGTTGTGCAAATGCGGCAACACCCACTCGGCCACCTGTTCGTAATAGCGTGCCAGATCAAGCTTGGTCCAGCCGCCGGCGGGGAATAACACGCGCGCGGCGTGCGACAAAGACACGCCTGCGACCTGCGCGGATTGATCGGCGGCCGGAGAGCTTTTAGGTTTCTTGATACGGGGGCCGGGTTTACTTTTTGTTGGAGCAGCAACTGGCACCGCGCCCTCGCGAATAATTTCGCGCGCCGGTTTGTCTTCGCGTAATTCCACGAACGAAGCTTGGCGAATCACGCCACTTTCGGTCCATTCGGCAAAATTCACTTCGGCCACCAGCTGCGGTTTCAACCAATGCACGCCGTGCGCATCGCGCCCGCGCGGTGGATTGCTGAATGGAGTTTGGGTCTGCTGTAATTTGGCAAATTTACGCGCCAGTGCTTTCAGCCGGGATGTGTCAAAACCAGTCCCCACGCGGCCGGCATAATGCAGTTTCTGGTCATCGCCATACACGCCGAGCAGCAAGGCGCCGAAACCGGTGCGGGTTCCGGCGGCGTCGGTAAATCCGCCGATTACAAACTCCTGACGGTGACGGCATTTGATTTTCAACCAGCTCTTGGTGCGGGTCTGGCTGTAAGCGGCGTCGGCGCGTTTGGCGACGATGCCTTCCAAACCGTGTAGGCAGGCGTGCTCGAAAACTTCCTGGGCGCCGCCGACAATGTGGTCACTGTAAAGAAGCGGCCCGTTCGGGTCTTGGCCGGCGAGCAATTGCTGCAAGGCTTGTTTACGTTCGAGCAACGGACGTGGGGCGTAGTCGCGCCCATTTAGATACACCAGATCGAACACATAATAAGCAAGCCGGCTAGGCACTTCGGCACGCGTCAGATTTTGCAAAGCCTGGAAGCGCACTGCACCGGATGCGTCGATGGCGACGAGCTCGCCATCCAGCCAAGCTTGTGTCACCGGGAGCTTGGCCGCCGCTTGCGCGATGGCACTCCATTTGCGAGTCCAGTCCAGACCGTTGCGCGTCAACAGACGCACTTTGCCGTGATCGATGCGACACAACACCCGGTAACCATCGAACTTCACTTCGGAAAGCCAATCGTCACCCTGCGGCGCATGGTCTGACAGGGTCGCCAATTGAGGTTTAATCATTTGCGGCATAGAAGTTTTGCGGGCCTCGTTCTTGGACTTCGCCGCCTTCGTTCGCTTATCGACTTGCTGCGCAACACTTTCGGGTTGCAATGCCGTGATCTCCGCTTCGCCGCCCAGGCGGGCGGCTTCATCTTTTTCTTTGATCAGCAGCCAATTCTCTTTGGCTTGTTTGGGCGGGCCCATGCGCACCAGGTTCCAGCCGCCGGATAATTTCTTGCCTTCAAGATGAAATTTAAGCCGCCCCCGGCGATAACCCTGGGCGGGATCGCCGATCGGCTTCCAGATGCCCCGGTCCCACAGCAATACCGTCCCCGCGCCGTATTGTTTAGGCGGGATGACACCTTCGAAAGTGCCATAAGCCAGAGGATGATCTTCGACATGCACGGCCAGACGCTTATCGGCCGGGTTGAGGCTGGGGCCTTTGGGCACCGCCCAGCTTAATAATTTACCGGCCAGCTCAAGACGGAAATCGTAGTGCAGACGGCGTGCGTCGTGACGCTGAATATAAAAAGCCAGCCTGGAGCCGGTCTTGACTTTTTCTCCGCGCGGTTCCGGAGTTTTTTGGAAATCGCGTTTCTGCCGGTATTTTTGCAGGCTCATGCACGCGAACGCCGCAGTGCGGGTTTTCTGGCCGCCGTTTGCGAAGCGGTTTTAAGCCGCGTGACCGGACTGGTCCGCTTAGCGCGTGATTTTGCAGCCGCGGGCGGTTCAGCCTTTTTGGCGTCGATACTGCGTTTTAGCACGGCCATCAAGTCAATGACTTTGGCGCTGCTGGGAGGAGGTTCTTCCTTGCCGGGCAAGGTGATGGTCTTGGTCTGGTGGGCGCTGATTTTCTTTTTTACCTGAGCCAGCACGTCCTCGCGATAATTGTCGTGATATTGAGTGGGATCCCACGCCTCGCTCATGCCTTCGACCAGGGATAAGGCCATTTTCAATTCTTTATCCGACAGCCCGGTGGCCTTGGCGCCTTTCGCGGGTAAGGTATATTCATCGATGGATTTGATTTCGTCGTGATAGCGCAAGGTGTTCAGCACAATCATCTCGTCCATGGGAAACAGCGCGGCAAGATGTTGTTTGGTGCGGATCACGATTTGCGCGACACCCACCTTGCCCGCCTCGCGCAGCGTTTCGCGCAACAAGGCGTACACCTTGTCACCGCCTTTGGCGGGTACCAGATAATACGGCTGTTCGTAAAATGTGAATGGAATATGCTGCGCGTCGACAAACGTTAGAATATCGATGGTCTGCGTGGCTTTGACGTTGGCGCGTTTAAGATCTTCGTCCGAGAGTACGACGTACTGATCATCTTCGTACTCATAGCCTTTGACGATGTCTTCCCACGCCACCTCTTTACCGGTTTTTTTATTGATGCGTTTATAGCCGATCGGCGCGAAGTCATGCCGGTCGAGCATGGTTAAATTCAGCTCGTGGCGTTTTTCGGCGGAGAATAATTCAACCGGAATATGCACAAGGCCAAAACTGATCGCACCTTTCCACAGCGCGCGCGGCATATGGTTTCCTATGCTTATCAGGAATAATTACCGAGGTATTACCTTCAAGTAAGATTTAGGATACGCCCCAGGGAATTAATAAGGATGTGCGCTAACCCTCCCAGCATGAGGTGTCAGGATATGCTGGCCGCTGGATTCCACTACGATTGGCACAGTTATAAAAGGATCTGCATGAGAATGATCGAGCACTCACCTGTGCGCCGGTGCAGGGGCGGAACAGACGCATGAACCCATCGATCCGCCGGCGTTTGCTGGTGGCTTTACTGACGGCCACCCTGGGCGCCTGGACCATCATCGCGGTTTCGAGTTATCTCGACATCCGCTACCAGATCGATCAATTGTTCGATGCGCAGTTGGCGCAATCGGCGCGCGTGCTGCTGGCGCTGAACAGCGTAAACCTCGAGCAAAAACCTGGCGCCAACGGAAAACCGGAAACCCCGGATCTGCCCGGCAGCGGCGAGCGCTTGTTTGGCCATCCCGATGAAAACAAAGTGGCCTTCCAGGTTTGGATCCAACCCGACACGCTTGCGCTGCGCTCACCCAATGCGCCGGACTTTCCGCTCTCCGACCGCGAATACGGTTTCAAGGACAAAGATGTCTTCGGTCATCGCTGGCGGGTATTTTCATTGCCCGACGACCGCAGCTCGATGGTGGTGCAGGTCGGCGAACGCAACGATTTACGTAAAGCCCTGACCCATAACATCGCATTGCGCACCTTGCTGCCGATTATCATTGCCCTGCCGCTGCTCGCCGCCGTCATCTGGTTTGGAGTTGGACGCGCGATGGGACCGCTGATCAAACTGGCCAAACAAGTCGAGAACCGCGCCCCGTCGCATCTGCAACCGGTCGAGTCCTACGGCGTACCTGCCGAAGCCAAACCGCTGGTCGATTCATTGAATCGTTTATTCCAACGGCTGGAACGCGCATTCGACAGTGAACGGCGTTTCACCGCCGACGCGGCGCACGAGTTGCGTACACCGCTCGCCGGACTCAAAGCGCAAGCCCAGGTGGCACTGCGTTCCAGCAGCGAAGTGAACCGGCAAAAAGCTCTGCGGCTGCTGGAACAAGGCGTTGACCGCGCAACACATTTAGTGCAGCAATTGCTGACCCTGGCGCGGCTTGATCCTGACCATGTCTTGACTGAAACGCAGAATGTGGACTTGGCAACCATGACGCATCACGCCCATCGCGACCTGGAATTTATCGCACAGGAAAAACGCATCGAGCTTTCGGTCGGAGAAACCTTTTCCTGGCCGGTTCAAGGCCATGCGGACGCCTTGGCGATATTGATGCGCAATCTGGTCGACAATGCGGTCCGTTACACACCCATAGGCGGAAAAGTCGAGATCAGCATGGTGCGTGAATCGGCCGGCGTCTTGGTGCGCGTCGCCGATAGCGGTCCAGGCATTCCCGCCGATGAACGCGACAAGGTTTTTAAACGTTTTTATCGCGCGCTGGGTACCGAAGCACCGGGCAGCGGGTTGGGTCTTTCCATTGTGCAACGCATCGCGGAATTACATCGCGCGACGCTTGTTTTAGGCGTTTCCGCACATAACGGTCTACAAGTGGATGTGTCTTTCCCTTCCCGTCCTTCAAGTGGAATTTGAACAATTTCATTTAAGAACAAATTAATATAGTGCGTGCTACTGTGCGCTTGTGCTGATTGAGGTCGTGCCCCCTCCCCCCTCCCCAATCACACGGACGGCGAACGATTCGTAGTTCGTGTGAACAGGGTGCGACATCAGTCAGCGCATTTCCGACCCTTGTTCCAGTAACTCTGGAACTCCCCTTGAGCCCCACCTCCCCCGGTGGGGCTTTTTTTTTAAGCCTCGTTGGCATCCCCCCACAATTTCTTGTGCAATAGCTTGCTGATGCGCTGCAGGCATTCGTTGTGTTCAATCTGCTTACACGACAAGGGTGGAAAAACCCGTAAGTTCGCCTGACTGCGCAATACGACCGCTAGTAGCGTATGGCCTGCGCCGCGCACACCATCGATATGCAAGGGGTAAATCAGGCAGTGGGATTTATGTGCGAGCTTGACAATTCCGCCCTTGAGCAATGCCGGAGTGTCCTCTGCGTGAATCCCTCCGTGTGGAAATAACACCACCACTTCACCAAGCTCCAATGCCCGCAGGGCGGCGCGCAGCGCACGTTCCGGACGCTCCCCGCGGTCTACCGGAATGCAGCCCACCGCACGAAACAGCCAACGTAAGCCGAAACGCTCATATTCTTCGCGCGCAATCAAAAATCGCACCGGACGTAAACTGGCGGCAATCACCAATAATGGGTCAAGACCGGAAACATGGTTGGCGGCCACAATCGCCCCGCCTGTCTCAGGCAAATTTAGAACAGCGGAATTCACGCGATGATAGCGGCGGCAAAACATGCGCACCCATCCGTCAAGCACATTCAGCCACGCGGCTCCCCAATCGGCACGATGTCGCGCCAGCCCTCCACGCCACCACCAGCGCAGAATAAGGCCAGCCAGAGCCATACCTAAAATAAGTATTGTAATAAACATGAATACGCCAACTCTTCTATGGGTAAGCGAATGTTAATAATCTGGTAAGAGCTCCGTAATGTGCACCTGTTTTAATGTGTTCCAAGGGCGCTTCGCAGTACGGCAGTTCGCTCCTCACTCACAGGAGGTTTCTATCATGAAGGTGAAGGCAACCCAAACTTCTACACCCGGTCAAACTCTTATGGAGTCTGCGTCGATGCTCAGTCTGTTTGAACAACCGTCCACCAATTATCGGCTGGGCTACTCCATAGTAAGTGCTGTACTGATCGGCTCAATGTATCTCATCAGTGCGGCACCCATGGGCGCTTTTTTGGTATTGCCCTTGATTGGAATATATACCGGATTGGGTGTGGTACTCGGACGTTCACCCTTGGCGGCGGCAATCGATGCCAACAAACCGATTCAATATATTGTACCGCCTGCATCGGAAGGCATAACCGCCGACTCCGGCTCGCATGCTAAAGCTGTATCGCGCGCCGCCTGACTTGAGCGATGTAAATAAAAAATGCGGGAGAATTTCTCCCGCATTTTTTTGTTCAATTATCCCCCCGCGCTATCGCATTCAAATTAATAGTCAAAACATGTTCAGAACTTAATTTATTAACAGGAAGGCAAGCTTGCGGGCAGCAAAGTTAATGCCAGTTTTTTAGGTAAATGGGGATAGTGTGACGCTGTAGTATAAATTGTCTTGCTCCACACGTTCTCATTCGGGCAACAAAATCATCATCGTTAGTATTGGTAAGATTGCGTTAATAAAACCGTAAGCGAGTTGTAATCTGCGTCTGTTTCAATGCACCCCCTAGAGCCGACACTCCACGCTCTTCAACAGTACATCGGAGGGTATTCATGAATACGATTGCAAACCAAAATACTGGTACGAAGACATTAACGTTCATTGAACGCATTCTGCGCGTAGCTGTAGGTTCCACGTTGATAGGCTCAATCTTTACAACCGCAGGAACAGTAGTCGAATGGCAGGTGATGTTGCCCCTGCTTGGAAGTTATGCCGTGGTGTCCGGCATGACCGGCATTAGCATCGTACGTAGTTTTCTAAATGATCAGCCCGCACTGTACCGCAGCTTCCAGCTCCTTCTGAGCGCGGTATTGATCGGCACCGTATTTATCGTCAATACCACACCCCTAGGACTCATGGTATTGCTACCGATGATCGGTATTTATACCGCCTTCGCGGCATTGCTCGGCCAATCGCCGGTGAACACCGTACTGGAAGCAGCCAGAGTCATCCCGCACATTGTCCCGCCGGATGCACTGATGGCGCCTACCCGGCGTAAGAGTAACGTTGCGAAATTGAGCCACGTCGCTTAAGTTCTCTTTGCCAGCAACGACGCACGCGCTACGATAACGGGCGCAGGGATTGATCCCTGTGCCCGTTTTTAATTTAGAGGATCACCGCATGCGTTTGCTTCTGGTAGAAGATGACAAATTGCTCGGCAAAGGCATTCATACCGGCTTGCGCCAAGCCGGCTATGCCGTCGATTGGGTGATGGATGGTGATGCCGCCGACGCCGCCGCCGCGCACGAACTTTACGATTTAATGATTCTCGATCTGGGTTTGCCGCGCCGCTCGGGCCTGGATGTTCTGGATAAGGTCCGCAGCAGTGGAAAAGACCTTCCAGTACTGATCTTGACAGCCCGCGATTCCGTCAACGACAAAATCATCGGGCTGGATCGCGGTGCGGATGATTACATGATCAAGCCATTTGATCTGGATGAATTAGGCGCACGCATTCGCGCACTGCTACGCCGCCAGGGAGGCCGTCGTTCGCCGCTGATTACACATGGCGACATTGAACTCGATCCCGCCGGGCATTCGGTCAGTAAAGCGGGCTCGATTGTGGACGTGCCGCCTCGTGAATTTGCCATTCTGCATACCCTGCTCGACAATGCCGGCCGCGTGATGTCGCGCAGCCGTCTGGAAGAAAGTCTGTATTCCTGGAAAGACGAAGTCGACAGCAATGCGGTGGAAGTGCATATCCATCATTTGCGGAAAAAATTCGGCGCCGATCTGATCCGCACCATCCGCGGCGTTGGTTATATCGTAGACAAATTGCCATGAATCCTTCGATCCGCCAACGTCTGTTATGGACGTTATTGTCCGCCACGCTGGTGGTCTGGGTCGGTGCGGCGATCAAAAACTATTACGATAATCGTCATGAAATCGCCGAACTATTCGACGCGCAACTTGCGCAATCGGCGCGCGCACTGCTCGCCTTGAGCGCGCACGAAATGTACGAGCAACTTGCCTATATCGCGCAAGCCCAGGCGCAAAGCCACAATATTCCGGAGCGGCGTGCGCTGCAGGTGCATAAATACGAACAACATCTGGCATTTCAAATCTGGTCGGGCGATGGCATTCTCGTGGCACTCTCCGATAGCGCTCCGACCGACCCGCTGGCCGGCGAGATTAACGTATTCAGCGATCACGTGATCAAGGGTCATCGCTGGCGCGTTTACGCTCTGGCGGACACCGAAAAAAATCTGCAAGTGCAAGTGGGCGAACGCTACGACCAGCGCGAGCAATTAAGTGACGACGTGGCGCTTCGCCTGCTGGCTGCGGTCGTGCTGTCGTTGCCGGTGCTGGCCTTGATGATCTGGTTTGGCGTCACTCATGCCATGCGGCCGCTCAATCGTGTGACGCGCGCGGTTACCGCGCGCCAGCTCGACAATCTGGAACCCATCAACAACCGCCGTGTGCCCGAAGAAGCCAAACCGCTGGTGGACGCGTTGAACGATTTGTTTGCGCGTCTGCAAACCGCGCTCGACGATATCCTGCATTTCACCGCCGACGCCGCGCACGAACTACGCACCCCGCTGGCGGCATTGAAAACCCATGCGCAGGTGGCGTTGCGCGCCCAGGATGAACCCACGCGCACCGAAGCCTTGCGCGAATTGATTCACGGCGTGGATCGGGCAACTTCGCTGGTCGAGCAATTGTTGACGCTGGCGCGGCTTGACCCGGAAGCCACACATTTGAGCGATGAAACAGCCGATCTGCAAGAGGTCGCGCAATATGTGCTGGCGGAACTTGCAACCAATGCAGTGAAAAAAGAAATCGACATCAGCCTGGATGCGCGTTGCCGTGGCGTGGTCACCGGCAAGCAACTGATGCTCACCATTCTGCTGCGAAACTTGGTTGAAAATGCAATCCGCTATACGCCCCGACACGGGCATGTCGAAGTCAGCGTATTTGAGGATGAGCAGGATATTGTGCTGCGTGTGTCCGACAGCGGCGCGGGCATTCCCGTCGAAGAGCGCGACAAGATCTTCAAACGCTTTTACCGGGTGCTCGGCAGCAATGCCCCGGGCAGTGGTTTGGGATTATCGATCGTGCAGCGCATCGCGGAAATTCACCGTGCCCGCATCGTTTTAGGAGAATCGAGATTCGGCGGTCTGAAGTTCGATGTGCGTTTACGGGCCGCGCCCGGCGCGGCACAACTCCTCGACGCAACGCGTATCGCGGTTTAGCCGCTTACTTTTTCTTACTCTTACCTTTTTTTCCACCTTCGATTTCAGCGCCCGCCTTGGCAAGGATATCGATGATGTTTTTATATTCCTTGCTTTGCGCATTCTTCGCCGCGGAAATGCCGTTACTGGTTTTTGCATTCACGTCCGCACCGCTGGCAATCAGCGCTCGCACCACTTCATCTTTGCCCGAAAACGCGCCATTTATTAAAGCCGTGGCGCCTTGCTTGTCCTTCGCATTCACATCGGCGCCGGCGGCCAGCAACATCTTGACCACATTCTCGTTGCCAAAATAACTGGCCCCCATTAATGCCGTGCGGCCCTGCCCGTTCGCCGCGTTCACGTCGCCGCCTTCAGCAATAAATTTTTGCACGTCGTCGGTACGGCCTTCCCAAGCGGCATGCAACAAGTCATCATTTTTTCCGGCTGCGGCGGCGATGCTGGATAACATAACCAGTAACACGCTCAGGGCCAGGCCTTTACATTGATACATGGTAAATCCGCCTAACTTGCTTATCGATAGAATTTGCATAAGTTCTTACTTCGCGCCCAATTGTTGAGCTGCCGTACGCGACCACTGCACTGCATCGAGATAAGCTGCGCGCAGCTGCCCTGCCGTAATACCCGCGATCCCAACTTGGTCCCAATCCGCCCGTTCGTATGCAATGACCGCCTTGAGAATCAATCCGATCTGTCCGCGATGTTCGAGCAACGCGTGATTCAATTCGTCGGCCAGCGACAATTGTGGAATTAGTTCGGACAATGGTTTATCCAACAGGGCATCCAGAGCCGAGAACAAACCCGCGGTAAAATATGAGTCAATATTGGGTGCCTTTAATATTTGCGCCAGGGTTTGACAGAATCTGGCGCGTTGCAGGGAAATCACGAACAACTCGCGCGGTTTATTGTCGACGCTGGTGAGCACGATCAGCGTCGCCCAATCCTTGATTTTCTTCATGCCCAGCAATACCAAGGCATGGTGTAGCGATTCAATTTTCTTTTGCATTCCATACTGGGCGGAATTAATCACGCGCAGCAGTTTATAGCTCAGGCTCACATCGCTGCCGACGGTTTTTTCCAGTTGGAACATTTGTATGCCTGGATCATTGAGCTCGGCCAGCAACTTCAACAATTGCAACCGGTTCGCGGGTAGGCTTGCGCCTTTTACGATCTGCGGACGGCACAGGAAATAGCCTTGAAAGTATTCAAATCCCAAGCTCTTGCACTGGTCGAACATGGCTTGCGTTTCAATCTTCTCCGCCACCAGCTTCAACCGGTACGGCTTCAGTTGAGCCACGAGCTTGCGCACTGCTTCCCATTTCATGGCCAGCACATCGAGCTTGACGATCTGTGCCACCTTCAACAAAGGCTTGGTCTGTTCGTTGTAAACAAAATCATCCAGCGCTATCACGTAACCGGCGAGGGCCAAGCGCTGCAATGAGGCAATTAACTTGGCGTTGACCTCCACGTGCTCGAGTACTTCGAGCACCATTTTTTCCTGCGCAAACGGAATCGGATAATCGCCCAGCAGAAACGCGGCGGGCATATTGATATAGGCCAATTTATCGCCCACCAGATTGCCGATGCCGATTTCCATAAATGCATTAACAATCACCTGCGAGGTGGCATGATCATGGTCAACCACATTGGCGTGCTCGCTGTTGTTACTGCGGAATAACAATTCATAGGCAACCACATCAAGGTTGCGGTCAAAGAGCGGCTGGCGTGCGACCAGGATTTCGGCATTCGCAGGTAAAGTCGAACTTCTGACGGGCAATGCATTCATACAGATCGCAGCAACGATTGATGGAGACACGTTGCTTATCGGCCAACACCCGGGGGCGCTGAAGTAGACATTTCTATAGGTCAGCCGTCAATTCAAAAGAATCTGCTTGAGAGCAACTTGAATATCGTCATAGCATGAATTGGTTGGCAAAAAAACCTGCTGTTTGCGATCTCACCCACACCAAACTTGCCGTCACTATCACGACACTTATCCCGAAAAGTTGGGACTATTACGATCGATAGAATTTTTTCAGGCGTTGGAAACGGAGAAAACTTATGAACAGCAGCAGCAAAGTCGTCGCGTTCGCTGCCAAAGCGTCCGATGCAAACCAGGCATCCACGCTTAGCAAACAACTCAAAGTCACTACCACGAGCCATCTGCAGAAGTTATTTCTACAGATGTTCGATCACCTTGACGATTTTCTGTTCGATCGCGTAGACAAGGGCGCAGCGAATAGCGATCAGAATGTTTATTTCGAAGCCATGCGGCATCTGCGCCTCAAGAAGCAGTCGATGCAGGATGTCTTTCTCGCCAAGTTCGCAACCGGCTTTAATGAGGCGATCAAAGGTGGAGAGAAATCTCCGGCCTTGAATGCATTTAGCAAAGATGCCCTGGACAATCTGTTGCTGGTGAATGACGACGAACTGGAAGAATCGTTGGCCGTTTCCAACATGATCACCAAAGCGCGCACTCTGCACAAAGAACAACTGTTTGCGCTCGAACAGCGTTGTAAGGCGATTTTCGGCGGCGCGCGGGAAATCACCGCCGATAACATTCCGGTGGGGCCGGGTATCATCTGCAACGCTTTTAAAGGCGCCGTAAAAATTCTTGATGTTGAAGTCAAGGTCAAGCTGATCGCCTATAAATTGCTGGACCGTTACCTGGTGCAGGAACTGGGCGCATGTTATTACGAACTCAACAAGCTGCTGATCGAGGCCGGCATATTGCCTACGATACGCTTGCATATTCCACATGCATCTCCGGGCACTGCGCGTGCACAGCATACGGAAACCATTACCGCCGCGAATACGAATATACCGGCACCGCACGCGCCCGCCGGGTATGGATCACAACCCGGCGCCATGGCGGCGGAAATGTTCGGCACGCTGCAACATTTGCTGATGGCACAACGCGCCATGTCGGAGCAGGTCCCGGGCGGATTTAACGCCCGCGCTCCTGGCCATGGCGGAGTGCAAAACGCCGCGGCTTACGACACACCCACCGTGCTGGTCGCCTTGTCGGCCCTGCAAAATGAAGCAACGGCGGAACTGAGCGAACTGAAAGGCAAAGACGAAATTGCCAGTTATCTGAAGAACACCATCGTCTCGCATCTGTCTGCGAAAAACCCGCAGGGTGGAAAAAATATCAATCAAACCGATGCGGACACCATCGACATCGTGACCCTGTTGTTCGATTTTATTCTGGATGACAAAGCGCTGCCGGATGCGTTTAAAGCGCTGATCGCACGGCTGCAAATTCCAGTGTTGAAAATCGCCATCATCGACAAAACTTTTTTCTCGAAAAAGAATCACCCGGTGCGCCGCTTGCTGAATGAATTGGCACGCGCCGGCATCGGCTGGAACGAAGCTCGCGACAGTTACGAAGATCCGCTTTACTTGAAAGTCGCCTCCGTCGTGAATACCGTGCTCACCGAATTCACCAACGATGTGAGCCTGATCGTCGATCTGCTGAAAGATTTCGATGCGTTTATCGAAGCGGAAAAAAAACAGCGCAGTATCGAGGCGCAGCGGCTCGCCTCCGCCAAGGAAACCGTCGCACACGAAATCGAAAAACGTATCGGCGAAACCGAGTTGCCGTTCTCCATCCGCAGCTTCATGACCACGGCCTGGAAGGATGTACTGACGCTCATTCACACGCGCGACGGCAATGAAGGTGTGGCGTGGAAAGCCGCGTTGCAACTGGCGGACGATCTGGTGTGGAGCGTGCAACCCAAGCTCATCGACAAACAAAGAACAAAGCTGATTCAAGTCATTCCGAAAATTTTAAACGGACTGCAAGATGGCCTGATGCTCATCGCCTATCCTCGCCAGGATAAAGAACGCTTGCTGCAGGAGCTCGAACGCTTGCACCTGGCCAGCCTGAAAGGCGATCAAGGCCGCGGCAATATGTCCAGCGGTGCAAATCAAAATGCGGGCAGCCAGGTCGCTGCCTCACCGCAACCGAAAAATACCATCGACCAGCTGATTGACGACCTAAGTACAGTACCCACGCTAATGGAAGATATTGTCTTACAGGAACCCGCTGCGCCGGGAATGACCGAAGAAGCACCGGGTTTTGATGAATACACGGACTTTGTGGCCGGACTCAATACCGGCGTTTGGGTCGAATTCCTGCTGGATAATCTCAAAACCGTGCGCGGCAAACTGGCCTGGAAAAGCGAAGTTCTGGGCGAATACACCTTTGTCGACCGCATGTATAAAGTCGTGGCCGACAAATCCACGCAGGAACTGGCGGCAGATTTTCGCAATCTGCGCGCCAGTGTGGTTGAAGAAGTGCCATTACTCGACCGTGCGCTGGACGCCGTGGTTAAGGGCCTGAAACGCTGCTCGGGCGCAAGCGCGAACAAAGACGAAAAACTTGAGATCAGTGAACTGCATACGTTGTAGCCATTATTGAATCTGCACCCACCTGCGGCGCGCACCGCAGGTGCTTTCTCCCAGCCCGGCAAATCAAGCGGAAATCTCCTATACTTGCCGTCGCCATGTATCTGACTGTGCGCGTTCTCATCTTTGTTCTGTTCCCCGCCGCCGCGTGGCATAGCGCGCACGCTGAAAATTATGCGCGTGCGCTGGGCGTACTGGCATCGATGGACGGGTACAACAATGCATACGCGGTGGGCGCCGCGATGGGCCGCGATCTGCCACGCTTGCTGCCATATTTAGGAGTCGAAGGGGAATTCTTCAAGAGCTTTTCGAAAATGCACGGCAAAAACGGCGATCTGACTTTCAGTAAAGCCGCCCTGTTCGCAACCTATTCTTATCCCATCGAGCCGCGCATCCGCCTCAGCGGCAAAGTCGGGCTGCGCTACGCGAGTTTTAAAAACACGCTTAACGGCGATTCCAGCGATACCGGCATGGATTGGGGTGTGGGCACCGTGCTTGCGTTGGATCGCAACCGCAACGTAGTTTTTGAATATATCACCAGCGACGAAAATAAATTTTCCCAGCTCGCCGTCGGCTTGCAGTTTGTTTATTAGCGCGGCGATGACGCAAACGATCATCCAAGATGTACGCAATGCGCTGAATGAAGACGTCGGCAGCGGCGACATCACCGCGCGTTTAATTCCTACCAGCACCCTGGCCGAAGCGCGTGTTATCAGCCGCGAAAGCGCCGTTGTGTGCGGCAGCGCGTGGTTCGACGAAGTGTTCCGCCAGCTCGATCCCAAAATTCATGTGGTCTGGCACTGTGCCGATGCCGATCAGGTTGCACCCGGTCATCTTCTGTGCACGCTGCAAGGTCCGGCACGCAGTCTGCTCACCGGCGAACGCAGCGCATTGAATTTTTTGCAGACCTTGTCCGGCACCGCCACCGTAACCCGCCGTTATGCCGATGCAATCGCGGATACCAAAACCAAAATTCTCGACACCCGTAAAACCATTCCCGGTTTGCGCACCGCGCAAAAATACGCGGTGCGCTGCGGCGGCGGACAAAATCACCGCATGGGTTTGTATGATGCCGTCCTCATCAAGGAAAACCACATCGCCGCGGCCGGCTCGATCACCAAAGCCGTCACCGCCATGCGCCGCCTGATGGGTACAGGATTCAAAATCGAAATCGAAGTTGAAACCCTCAGTCAGTTGAAAGATGCCGTCTACGCGGGTGTCGACATTGCGCTGCTGGATAACATGGATACTAAAATGGTCACGGAAGCGGTAGCGGCGGCCGCCGGACGCGTGCTGTTGGAAGCTTCCGGCGGCATCACGCTGGAAAATATTCATGACTACGCTTTGACCGGTGTGGACTTCATTTCCATCGGTGCAATCACCAAACACGTGCATGCTGTGGATTTATCGATGCGCTTCACATCGACGTAGCTTTGCCGCCCGTGCGTTTCAGGCATTCGCATGGTAAATTGGCGCCTGCTTTTTTAATCGCAACCCTGTGGAGATCGTTTCGTGAATAAATTCGCTATCACTCTGGCCAGCGCTTTGTTGGTATCTGTCGCTGCCTGCTCGCAAAAATCGGAACCGCAACAACCCGCCCAGACCACGGCTCCGGCTCCGGCCCAATCACCGGCGCAAGCCCCGGTACAAATGCAACAACCTGGCGCTGCGCAAACCGAGCCAGCCCCGGCTGGATCACAGCAACCCGCCACGGCCGCACCGCAAACCGCCATGCCGGCCGGACATCCCGCTGGCGTCGCTACACAAATGAATGCACCGCAGGCCGGTGCTAACGCGGGCCAAGGCAAAATTCTGCAAAGCATGCATGCCAGCAGCTACACCTATATGGAAGTCGACATGAATGGCAAGAAAGTCTGGATCGCCACCAATGCGATGGCCGTAAACAACGGGAACACCGTGCGCTGGCGCGATGCCGCCGTGATGAAAAACTTCACCAGCAACGCCCTGCACCGCACTTTCGATGAAATTCTGTTTGTGTCCTACGCAGAAATCGTCAAGTAGATAGGCTTCGATGACGGCGCGCCGGGGTCGAAACCCGGCGCGCCGTTTTTGTTTTCGTGCTCGCTGTACGCAGTGCTGTTATGCCCGTTACAATCCTCGCCTCGTCCATCACCCCGAATAACGGTCAGATCCATGCGCGCATCCAGATTTCTCATTTCTACCTTGAAAGAAACTCCCGCCGATGCGGAAGTCACCAGTCATCAGTTGATGTTGCGCGCAGGCATGATCCGCAAGCTTGCGGCGGGCATTTACAGTTGGTTGCCGCTGGGACTGCGCGCGCTGCGCAAGGTCGAAGCGATTGTGCGCGAAGAAATGAATCGTGTGGGCGCACAGGAACTGCTGATGCCTGCCGTGCAACCCGCCGAATTGTGGGTGGAATCCGGACGCTGGGAAAAATACGGGCCGGAATTATTGCGGCTGAAAGACCGGCACGCGCGTGACTTCTGTTTTGGTCCGACGCATGAGGAAGTCATCACCGACTTGATGCGGCGCGAGCTGCGCAGCTACAAACAATTACCGGCAAATTTTTATCAGATTCAAATGAAATTCCGCGATGAAGTGCGGCCGCGTTTCGGCGTGATGCGCGCGCGCGAATTCTTGATGAAAGACGCTTATTCGTTCCATATCGATGAGGCCTCGCTGGATGAAACTTACCGTGCGATGCACGCCGCCTACTGCCGTATTTTCGACCGCATTGGCTTGAAGTATCGCCCGGTGCAAGCCGACACCGGCAGCATCGGCGGCGAAGGTTCGCACGAGTTTCACGTGCTCGCGCAGTCCGGCGAAGACGGTATCGCGTTCAGCACAGAATCGAACTATGCCGCCAATATCGAACTTGCAGAAGCGGTCGCACCCTACGAGCCAAGACCGGCACCAACGCAGGCACTGCAGACGGTCGCGACTCCTGCGCAACACACCATCGCCGAAGTCTGCGCACTTCTCAATATCGCGCCAAATCGCACGATCAAGACATTATTGGTCAATGGCAGCGAACAGCCGGTGGTCGCACTGGTAGTGCGCGGCGATCACGAACTCAATCTGATTAAAGTCGAGAAGCTACCCCAGGTGGCCAAGCCTTTTGCATTCGCCAGCGCACAGCAAATTTTCGCCGCGGCCAATTGCGATGCCGGCTCGCTGGGTCCCATCGGTCTGACGATACCGGTCATCGCCGACCGCTCCGCGGCGCATCTGGCCGACTTCGTTTGCGGCGCCAATGCCAATGGCAAGCACTGCACCGGCGTTAATTGGGGCCGCGATTTACCCGAGCCCATTGTTGCCGACTTGCGTAACGTAGTTGAAGGCGATCCGAGTCCCGACGGCAAGGGCCGGATCTCAATCCAGCGCGGCATCGAAGTCGGCCACATTTTCAAATTGGGCAAAAAATACAGCACCGCCATGAATGCCGTATGCCTGGATGAAACCGGCAAAAGCATGGTCATGACCATGGGCTGTTACGGTATTGGTGTATCGCGCGTGGTGGCCTCCGCCATCGAACAAAATCACGATGAAAAAGGCATCGTATGGCCGGATGCGATCGCGCCGTTCACCGTCGCGCTGCTGCCAATGAACATGCATAAATCGGCGCGTGTCGCGGAAGCGGCTGAAAAACTCTATCAAGAATTACTAGGCGCAGGTATTGACGTTATCTTCGATGACCGTAAGGAACGTGCAGGCGTGATGTTCGCCGATATGGATTTAATCGGTATTCCACATCGCCTGGTAGTGGGCGAACGCGGCATCGATGCGGGCAAAGTGGAATATAAAGGTCGATGCGATACTGACACTCGTGAACTACCGCTGACTGAAGTAGTTAAGCTCCTGGTGGAAAAATTTCCGCATTAAATTGCAAGCGTACTTCCGCATCGGCACCACGATCACAAATTTTTTGTGATGCGCAACACTTCATTTATACCGCTGCTGCGTACAGTTGGAGCATGTCTCCGCACCTTACGAGCTTGTTCTGCGCGTTTGTCTTGGGTTGCACCCTGTGTGCATCCAGCCAAGCCGCCGTGCCTATGCCTCCCGATGAAAATTTGCGTGCCTTGTTGATCGACGCCATCGCGCAATCCGACAGTTTTAAAGATCGTTACGATGCTGAAGTCTGGTTGATGGATTATCGCGGACGCCTGGCCTCGCATACCGCACAGCGAATTCCAGATGACACGCAACGCGTCACCCTGCTTAAGCAAATTCACTATGAAGCCAAACGCGCTCAGATTGAACCCGAACTGGTATTGGCGGTAATCGACGTGGAAAGCCGTTTTAACCCCTGGGCGATCTCCAATGTAGGCGCACAAGGGTTAATGCAAATCATGCCCTTCTGGCTGAAAGAAATCGGACGGCCAAACGATAGCCTGTTCGATATGCGGACTAATTTACGCATGGGCTGCACCATTTTGAGTTACTACCTGAAAATGGAACAAGGCAGTTTGCCCCGTGCGCTGGCACGCTACAACGGCAGTGTGGGTAGCTGGAAGTATCCTAATCTTGTCTTTAACGCATTGCGGGCGCGTTGGTATAAACGCTGACATCCCGTAAGTAAATATCGTTATACCGATAAGGCATTTCTTTACATACTTAAATGCATTAAATGTTTTGCTCTGCGCCCTAAAGTTAAGACCTGGGCACAGCGATAACAAGAAGTACCGAATATACACATCATAAAAGGGATGCACGAATGTTGTGTGTATCAGGGGTTCGTCAGCAGGGGGTTGCACGATGCATAAAATTCTTATCGTTGAAAAGTCGGATACACGCCGTCACGTTCTGCATAAACTGCTTGCGCATCATGGATACGACTTATCCGTCGCGCGCGATTTCGAGTCTGCACATCATCTGATGTCCGCACTTAATGATATGCCCGTCAAATATGACGGCATTATTTTCGGCTGGCCCGAGTACACCGACCACACTGCCGATGATTTTCTGGCGTTATTGATCGAGACGCGTTTTTCAACTTTGCCGACCTTGATTCTGACGGATCGCTACGACGCATCGAAACGCGACTGGGTCACCCGCCGTGCGCATACGGCCATGCTGTCGTGGGAAGACTATTCGGACGTACTGGAATCGTTGTCTACATTGATCTCGCCCGAGCCTTTTAATTTAACCGGCCCAAATCCCAACGACGAACTTCTTACCGGTGAAATTCGCGTGCTGTTTGTCGACGACTCCCCCACCATCCGCGTGTCTTATCGTCGCCTGCTCAATACCAATGGCTATGTCACGGATACTGCCAATAGCGTTGTCGAAGCGCTAGATAAGCTAAATAGCTTCCCTTACGATATCGTCATCACCGACTACTTCATGCCGAATGCAAACGGTGACGAGCTGTGCCGAAAAATCCGTAACAATCCCGCGACGGCGCATGTCGCCGTCGGTATTCTCACCGGTACCTATCTTGACAGGGTCATAAAAGATTCGCTCGATGCCGGTGCCGCGGAGTGCATGTTCAAGAACGAAGCCGAAGAGTTATTCCTCGCCCGCGTCGCGGCCATGAGCCGTACGGTGCAATTCCAAAACTCCATCGACAAGGAACGCCGCCGCCTGGAAGGCATACTTTGCTCGGTTGGCGAAGGAGTATACGGTGTTGACAGTTCAGGTGTGATCACCTTCATTAACCCAATGGCGAAAAAAATTCTCGGCTGGCAGGTGCGCGATGTGCTGGTGGGTAAATCCGCCCATCAATCGTTTCATCATGCGCAAAAAGACGGCCGTCCATTGGCTCATGCACAATGCCTGTTGCAGCAGGCCTATGTCAGCGGTGATGAAATACATAATCACGAGACTACGTTCTGGCACTCATCAGGCAGCTCGGTCACGGTGGAGTGCAGCGTTGTGCCGCTCAAAACCAATAACCTGCGACAAGGTTCCGTGGTTGCATTCAGCGACATCTCACAACGCAAAAAACTCGAAAACGAGCTGGTCTGGCAGGCGAATCACGATTCTCTCACCAAGCTGCATAATCGTCTCTTTTTCGAAAAGCACCTTAATAGCGAGGTGCAGCAGCTGAA
This sequence comes from uncultured Gammaproteobacteria bacterium, assembly GCA_964532385.1. Lineage (GTDB taxonomy): Bacteria > Pseudomonadota > Gammaproteobacteria > SG8-11 > SG8-11 > UBA6921. The sequence goes on from CAZHHW010000006.1 coordinate 49,938, forward strand.
TCGCAGCAATACGCTCAGCGCACTGATGTATGTGGATCTTGACCGTTTTAAATACATTAATGACACCGCAGGCCATACTGCCGGCGACCGCCTGCTGATCGAAGTCAGCCGTTTACTGCAAACCCGGGTGCGCGAATCCGATCTTCTGGCGCGTGTGGGCGGCGATGAATTCGCCATTATTCTGCGCAATATCGACAACGATGCGTTAGCCGCCGTCTGTAATGCCATCCACGAGTTATTACGTAGCAATCCATTCTTGTACAACGGCAAAAGCTACCCGCTGAATTGCAGCATCGGCGTCGCCTATATCGACGACACCACTCTCTCGCCCGAGGATGCGCTGGCCAACGCGGATCTTGCGTGCAATATCGCCAAACGCCATGGTCGAGACCAGACCCATATTTATTCGCCGCAAAGCGACGAAAAAATCGCCATGGGCCTGGAACTCGGCTGGTCGGTGCGGTTACGCGAAGCCTTGCAAAAAAATATGTTTGTCGCGCATTACCAGCCGATTGTCGCATTGGCCGATATTGCAATGGACAATCTCCCGGAAGAAGACGGCAAGCTTTGGGAACATATCCTGCGCGACTTGCCGAACATGCAGCACCACTACGAAGTATTGATCCGGCTGCGCGGCTCCGATGGGGAAATCATTCATCCCAGCGCCTTTTTACCCACGGCGGAACGCTTCAACATGATGCGTGAAGTGGATCGCTGGATGGTGACGCACGCGCTAAAAGAATTAAAACGCGCTGCGACTTATCGCCACGATACCGTATTCGCAATCAATCTTTCCGGCGTATCCGTGGGTGATCAAACCCTGCTGCCTCTGATTAAAAATCTTATCGCCGAGCACAACATCAATCCGCGCGCCGTGATTTTCGAAGTCACCGAGACCGCCGCCATTTCCGGCCTCGACGAAGCGCGCCTGTTCATTCGTGAATTGTCCGCGCTGGGCTGCCGTTTTGCGCTGGACGATTTCGGCAGCGGCTTCAGCTCCTTCGCGCAGCTCAAACATCTGAATGTTGACTTTATAAAAATCGATGGACAGCTTATTCAAGGCATCGCCAACAATACGGTCGATCTCTCCATCGTTGCTTCCATTAACGATATCGCCCATGCGTTGGGAAAACGTACCGTTGCCGAATACGTGCAGAATGTTCATGTGCTGCGCGTGCTTAAAGACTGCGGTGTTGACTTTGTACAGGGCTATTATATTTCGCGCCCCTGTGAACAATTAGGTGAAGTCGAAACCGAATACAGCCAGAATATCCTGCAATTGGCGTAGCAGCTCCCGATCAATCTTCATCTCACCAAGAGTCACCCGGCATGATCAAACAAATGGCCGCGGTAATTTTTTCCGTGCGCGATCTGGACCAGGCCTGCGAGTTTTACACGCACGCGCTCGGCCTGAAACTTGCGTATCACAGCAAAAAAACCGGTTGGGCCGAGTTTGATCTCGATGGTGCCCGGCTGGCATTGCAGCAACGCGACTCCGGCGGCGGTGGACGCAACCCGCTGTTGAGTTTGCGGGTGGTAAATTTACGCGCCACAGTCGATGTATTAAAAAGCCGCGGCGTCTGCTTTGAAGAAGACGGCGCCCTGCATGAAGAATTTTTTGGGAGCTGGACGAATTGCGTGGACGGCGACGGCAATGTCATTAATCTGTTTGAACCCAAGGCAAAGTAACGCACGCCGCCGGTCCCCAACCAAATCTCATTAATAAGTCTTGTACGGCAAGAACTTCCCGCTCATGACAATACGCACCCGGTCGCCTTTCGGATCGGGTTCACGCTGCATGTTCATCGTAAAATCGATCGCGCTCATGATGCCGTCGCCGAATTCTTCGTGGATCAGTGCTTTGAAGGTGGTGCCGTAGATGCTGACCAGTTCATAAAAGCGATAGATCAACGGGTCGGTCGGCACGGCGGTCGGCAGCGAGCCTTTGTAAGGCACTTCTTGCAAGAGCTCCACGGCTTCTTTCGGCAAGCTCAACACTTCGCCCACGATCGATGCCTGTTTTTCGTTCAACGTCATCTGGCCCAGCAAAGCGGCGGTCGTCCACTCCTTGCTGTAGCCTACTTTCTTCGCGATCTCCGCGTAGCTCAATTTCTTTTTCCGCTTGGCGGCAATAATCATCTCGGTGACTTCTGCGCGTGTCATGTGCGTGCTCCTGAAAATGGAAATGTTCCCCGCATCAGCAGCAGAATTCGTTCCATGAGACATGGTCTCGACAACCCGCTTATCAACGGCAAGATAACCGATTTATAAATTCCGCCGCGCGCTAACTTGCACCCACGCGGTGCAGCCACGCATCAGCATGATGCGAGATCGACAACCACCACGGCATCGTGATTCGACCAGCTCAATTGAATAGCGAAGGGGCGCGCGCGAATCGCCGGCTTGATTTGTTCCGGTACGCCGCGAATCGTCACGGGCACCGAAATTTCCAGATCTTTACCAAAATGCCTGCGCGCATTCCCGGCGATGGTATTGGCGATTTCGCCCACGGCGTCGAGCAGATTTTCTTCCTGGCGATCCGGCTCGCTGAACTCCGCCAGCAGGTCACGCAATGCATCTGCGGACGTGGAAAAATAAACACAACCGCGATAGCGGCCTGACACCGTGATTAATCCGGTAAAGTCAAAATGCGGAATCGTACCATCGGCGAGATAGGCCGAACGTATCATCGCCGGCGCATGCGTGAGTTGTGCGAAATAACCAGTCACGGCATTAATAAAAATCTTCAACTCAGCGTCGGTCATGTCGGCCATGTTTAAGCTCCAGTCCGTCCATTAACTCCATCAGCGCATCGATCAGCCGTGCATCCGTAAACGGCTTGTGCAGAAAACCGTGCGCACCGCGCTTTAATGCTTCGATGGCCGTCGCCTTGTCGCCTAAGGCCGAAACCACCAGAATGCGCATCTGTGGAGCAAGTTTCAATAACGCCTCGATACATTCGATTCCGTTCATCCCCGGCATGGTTAAATCCATGGTGGCGAGGTCCGGCGCTTTACGTAAACACAAATCGACCGCTTCCTTCCCATTGCGTGCAAAGCCGGTAAGTTCAAGTCCGCGCAACGGCGACTGCATCGTGACCCGCGCGATGCGCGAACGAATGATATTGGAATCGTCGACGATCATCAGCTTCATGGCTAAACCGCAAATCGAATGCTGAATTGCGTGTAACAGTCTTCGCGCGTTTTGATGCGCAAGTGCGCACCGAGCCGCAGCAGTTTCTGTTTCACCACATCCATGCCCACGCCATGGCCCGCATCGCGGTCCGCCTGTAACGCGGTGCTGAAGCCCGGGTCAAAAATTTTCATGATGATTTGCTTGTCGTCGTAATCGTCGAGCTGCACAGCCGAATAGCGCCCGGACTCGACTAATGCGGCCTTGATCCGCCGCGGGATCAGACCACGGCCGTCGTCGCGCAGGTGTAATTCATAGCCGCCTTCCGCATCGCGTTTTAGTGCGATGTAAATGCTTCCGACCGGAGATTTTTCCTGCACCACGCGTTCCGCGGCGGGCTCGATGCCGTGAACGATGGCATTGCGCAACAATTGCACCACCACACTTTTAACATCCGCTTGAACCGCGGCGGGAAGTCTATCGAGCGGTTCGAGCTCGGCGGCCACTTGCACTGCTTTGCCGTGATCGGCCGCAATGCGTTGTGCAAGCAAGGTCAAGTCATCACCCAGGCTCGCGCTTCCGGCCTTATGTGCAAACGCATCGTGGTAGCCGGCAAGCCGGCTGGAAAGATCGCGCACCACCGCCACGCGTTCGAATAATTCGTCGAGCGGTAGCGGCACCGCCACCAGATCATCACCCGTGACGGTGCCCTTGTCCCGCAGCCGCACGAGCAGCGTTTCAAACTGATGCGCCAAGTCTTCAAAGGGGCGCAAGCCAAGTATCGCGGCATCGCCTTTAACGGTATGTATTTTGCGAAACACGTTTGCGATCATCAAACGCAGATCCTGTTCGTTGCCCTTCACGCTGCGCAGTTGCTCATTGATTTCAAGCAGCGTTTTCTCCGTGGCCGTCAGAAACTGATTCAATGTCGCGGCATCCACTTTCAGCAAATCCAGCAGCACCGCGATTTCCGCCTTGCTCTTCTTTTTCTCGGCGGCGAGCTCGCGTTCCAGCACCACCTGATCAGTGACGTCCGTGACCGTGACCAGCAAATGCGAAATCTTCCCGCCATGCATCACGCGATTGAATTGCAATGTCAGGAAGCGCCGCACCGAGGTTCCATCAAGACGCGGCACCATCACTTCGATGGCATTGAGGGGATTGAGCTCGAGCACCAGCGACTCCCTGACGCGGTCGCCGAACAGCAGATTGATGTAATCGATTGCCGACGGGTAAATGTCGGGGTGAAGCATTTGGCGTAGCAGCTCGCGGAAGTCGCTGCCCGGCGTGACTTCTCCGCCCAGAATGGCCGCCAATGATGTCGAATACTGCGTGCCGAATCGAAATTCAGCATCAAGCAAAAACAGGCCTTCCTTCACCGTGCCCAGGATATCCGCCGTTTCCTTTTGCGCGACTTCAACCTGCCGGTCGGTCGCACGCAAGCGCGCGATGAACTTGAACAGAATAAAAACGAAATTCAACAATGCCAGCATGATGCCGACGGTTTGCACCAAGCGCAGGCCATCCGCCTTGGCGCGGGCAGTGCGTTCCAGTTGCGACGTCAGATCGTTCATCAGCGCCAGGAGCTGCATGTTGCGTTCGCGTGCGGCGCTTACCGCATTTTCAAGCGCATGCGGCGCATAAGTGTCATCGGTCAGAAACGGCGTGATGGCGTTCTTGAGAGGCAGCCAAACGGTTTTCGCATTTGCCACCAAGGCGCGGCCCTCCGGCGACGACACGGCATGCAATTTCACCAGCAGCCCATCGCCGCCCGGCACGCTGCCGCCATGCTCGAATGCCGCTAACGTACCGTCAAACAGCGTAATCGTCTTACGCAGGTCAACGAGAGTAGAAGGATTGGCAACGCCTTGGGCCCCGTCCTGGGTCACGATGAGTAATTCCTTTGTCATACGTTGCGACAACATGCGTTGCCGTCCGGCCAGATTGATGGACATTGCGTCCGATGAAATCTGGAACGAAATGTAAAAGTTGAGCATCAACACCGCCAAATCGAACAGCAAGAATAATGCGACGGCCCAGACAATTTCTTTGTACTTACCGAAATACGACGCTTCAATAGATTTAATCGCCACGCACAGCTCTCCCTGGCCAGAGTATTAAAGTAGATCATTCAAAAAATCGTCTTGCCCCTTGCCACACCGCTTCGCAAGCTGCGTGCCATTGGGCTCTTCACAAGTTAAAACGGACTTAACGATCGATATGGCGCGGGGTAGCTTTTTTCGCACGATGCAAGGCGATCCACAATTGTGCGCGCCTGCTATGAATAAAGCTGTAATGCACCGTCGTGATCCATCCAGCGCGGATTGCATGTATGAAGCAGCGATGTTCTTACAAATATTTATCGATGAATATCCAGCTCGGCTACAGCGTTGTAAGCCAAACGCCGACATCGAGGCTCGCTTCCGCCGTACCGGTGAATGCTCCGGCGATAGGTGGCACGGCAGCGGGCATTCGTGCCACAGCCACGGCGATGTGGCTGGTCCCGACAATTTCTCCGAGCGTGGGATCGAAGCCCTTCCAGCCCGCACCGGGCAGATACACTTCCGCCCACGCATGCGTCGCACCAAAATTAACCGCCGACGGCGCGGCATGCAGATATCCACTGACAAAGCGCGCAGCGAGGCCCAAGCTGCGCGCCGCTTCCATCAATAAATACGCGAAGTCGCGGCATGAACCAGTACCGCGCGCAAGAGTTTCGGATGCGGTTTGAACCCCCGGCGCCTCGCGCAGTTGATAAAGCATAGTTTGATGGATGCGCAGATTAAGCCGCTGCAACAATGAATATGTCTGCACCCGCTCCCCGGAAGGCCATACCTTCGCAACCCATTCAATCAATGGACCGGCGGGTGTCTGCGCCGCGATATTCATATAGGGCGACAGCACCACGAGATCCTCGGGGGCATAAATAAACGGATAATCCGCCGCGTAATCGGCCACCAGAAAATCGAGCGGCGCTTGATTGAATTGCTGGATGATGACTTCGCTCTCGATCGCGAGCTGTCGGGCGGGTAATTCGAAGCTTGCGGTCGCGACCGAATTGTTTTCCACATCGCGATACCAGCGCAAACGGGCCGGCGGCGTGATGCTCAGAGTCGACGCTTCGATGTGCAGGTCGTAGCTCTCCCGCGGACGCAGACGCAACGTGTGCGGCTCGAGGCGCACCTCGGCGGTAAAATTATAGTAAGTGCGATGGACGATTTTATAACGCTGCATAGTTCATCCCTGCTCGCCTGCTCCCTGCGTGTGTAGACCGCATGTTGTCCAGGCATGGCTGGTTATACAACAGCAGGGGAGTGCTTACCTTAAATAAATCTGACCGGTCTCTGCCAGATGGCCAGCACCAGGCAACCCTGCTTGCTTAGCACGCTGTGACGCGTACCGGGCGGACTGATGATCATGTCGCCGACGCCGTATTCGCCGTGCTCGTCGCTTTGCAAGCCGCGCAGAATCAAAATATGTTCATAGCCGCAATGTTCATGCAGCGGCACCTTTGCGCCGGGTGCATATAGCAACAATGCGGCGGCAGGCTCGTCGCTGCCGCCACCGTACAGCATGGAAATGTCAACACCCTCACGCAATGGCCGCCAGTTATAATCGTCGACCGAATATGCCGTGGAAAAGATGTTCAGCAGATGGCGCGCGCTAGGAAGTTCACCCATAGGTTTGTTCCAGCGCATCGATCACATTGGGAGATGCGGCGGTCCATCCGACAATGCCGCCCTGGGCGGTGATCATGTCGAGCGTGGCGCATTTTAATTCCGCGAAGTAGCTTTCCGTAGCGTCTTCGATCAGCAGGCATTCATAACCGCGGTCATTCGCTTCGCGCATACTCGTCTGCACGCAGACTTCCGTGGTTACGCCGGTGAAAAACAAATGCGTGACACCTAATTTCTGCAAAATATCATGCAATGGCGTGGCGTAGAATGCGCCTTTGCCGGGCTTGGCAATATCGTATTCGCCGCGCATCGGCTTAAGCGGTGCAACAATGTCATTGCCGGGTTCGCCATCGATCAACAACCGCCCCATGGGCCCCGTGTCGCCAATGCGTAAATCGGCATGACCGCGCTTGAGTTTGGACGGCGGACAGTCGGACAAATCCGCGCGATGCGCTTCGCGGGTATGAATCACCGGCAACCCGAGCCGCCGGAATACATCCAGCAGCGTGGCGATCACCGGCACGATATTCATTAGAGGCGTCACGTCATTACCCAGGGCGCTGCCGAATCCGCCGGGTTCGACGAAATCGCGCTGCATGTCGATGATGATCAGCGCCGGAGGCACGGGCGGCAGTTCGTACGGATAGGGCTTAGCGTCAATTATTGTCATTAATGTCCCGCCATGTATTGGCCGATGCGCATCATATCCGCTTGCGCGGGCGTGGTTTCGTGCACCAGCGCTCCGCCGGAGATCACCACCACGCGATCGCTCATTTCCATGATCTCGTCCAGGTCCTCGCTGACCAGCAGCACTGCGGCACCCTCGTTGCGCGCGGACATGATGCGGTGATGAATCTCCGCCACCGCGCTGAAGTCAAGACCGAAGCAGGGGTTGGCGACAATGAGGATGCGCGGCGCATCGGAAAGCTCGCGTGCCAGCACGCTGCGCTGCACGTTACCACCGGACAAATTGCCGATCGGCGCATCGGTGCCGGGTGTGCGGATGCCATAACTTTTGATCCACTCCTGTGCGACGCGCCGGAACACGCGGCGGTGCAGGATACCGCCACTGCCGCAATACGGCGGCTGATCGAAACGGCGCAGCGCGAGGTTGCCGGCCACACTCATGGCCGCAACGCACGCATTGCGTAATGGCTCTTCCGGCAGGCACCGCAGCTTATGCTCATGCAGTTGTAAACGCGTGGCATGATAACTTACACCGTGCACACGCACCCTGCCGCTCAAGGGTTGACGCTGGCCGGCAAGCACTTCCACCAGTTGCTTCTGGCCATTGCCGGAGACACCGGCGATACCGACGATTTCGCCGTGCCGCAAGCTAAGCGTCAAGCCCCGCACCACCTCGACGCCGAGATCGTTTTCTATGTGCAAGTCATCGATCTCCAGCACCGCTTCGCCCGCCTCGTTATGGGTGCGCTGCAATGGCGCCGCGAGCGTCTCGCGGCCCACCATCATGACGGCGAGGCTCTGCGGCGTGGCCTCCGCCACGGTGGTGCTGCCGATGTATTTGCCTTTGCGCAATACGGTGACATCGTCCGCATAGTTCATCACTTCACGGAATTTGTGCGTGATGATCAGCACGCTCAGTTCGCGTTCGCGGGTCATGGCACGCACCTGCGTGAGTACTTCGTCCGCCTCGTTGGGCGTCAGCACCGAAGTTGGTTCGTCAAGAATGAGCACTTTCGGATTCAACAACAGTTGCTTGATGATCTCGACTTTTTGTTTTTCGCCGGCCGCCAATGCGTTCACCGACGCGTGCAGCGGGACTTTGAACGGCATGCCTTGCATCTGTTGCTCAAGCTGCGCAAGCTCGGCTCGCCAGTTAAGCACCGCGGGCAGACGCGGGCGCGCCAGCACCAGATTCTCCGCCACCGTCATGTTCGGGATCAGCGTGAAATGCTGGTACACCATGCCGATGCCCAGCAAATGCGCGTCGTGCGGGCTGCCGATATGCTGCTCGCGGTCGCCGAACAGAATCTGGCCTTCATCCGGGTGGTAATAACCCATGATGCATTTCACCAGCGTGCTCTTGCCCGCGCCATTTTCACCCAGCAACGCGTGCACCGAACCGCGCTTCAATTTCAGACTCACCCGCTCCAGCGCGGCCAGCGAACCGAAGCGCTTGCTGATGTCGATAGCTTCCAATGCGTACGGCGAGGGCGTGGTCACGCGAGCGCCTCCAGCAATTTCTTGGAATCGGCCACCGCACCGAACACACCGCCTTGCATCTTGATCATCTTGATCGCCGCCTGATGATTACCGAAATCGGTGGCACCACAGCAATCTTCCAGCAACAAGCATTCATAACCGCGATCATTCGCGTCGCGCATCGTGGTATGCACGCACACGTCGGTGGTGATGCCGGTGAAAATCAGATTTTCAATACCGCGGCGGTGCAGCAATAAATCCAGATCAGTCGCGTAAAATGAACCCTTGCCAGGCTTGTCGATAACCGGCTCGCCGCTGAGCGGCGCCAGTTCATCGATGATTTCCCAGCCCGGTTCGCCGCGCACCAGAATGCGCCCGCACGGGCCCGGATCGCCGATGCCGGCCCCGATGCGCTGGCTGCGCCAACGCTTGTTGGCAGGCAGATCGGACAAATCCGCACGATGCCCCTCGCGCGTGTGAATGGCCGTGTAACCCAATTGGCGCAAACGCGTGAGTACGCTTTTGATCGGCGCGATCGGCGCGCGCGTCAGCGACAGGTCATAACCCATGCGGTCGACATAGCCGCCGATACCGCAGAAATCGGTCTGCATGTCGATGACGATTAACGCCGTGTTGTCCGCCCGCAACTCACCGTTGTAGGGCCAAGGGTAGGGATCGGCATTAATATATCGTGTCATGGCGCTTCCTAATGTGATTATCCCACCTCAGTTGAGGAGGGGTGGCGCCGCAGGCGACGGGGTGGTTGTGCTAAAGCGTTCTTCGCTCCGGCCAACACCACCCCACCCCGGCAACTACTCCTGCGTTACTCCAACTTCCGCCACCCGTGGCGGTTGCCTGCGGGGCACCTCCTTGAACAAAGGAGGGGTGGAAAAACTATTTCAAATTACTGAAAACACCCGGCAATCCCGGCAAGCGCCGCTTCGCTGAAGAAGTGGCGATCATGATCGCCAGCGTCAGCACATACGGCGCCGCATTGAACAGGTAATAACCCCAGGTGATGCCCACCGATTGCAGTGCGGGCCCCAGCGCCGCGGCACCGCCGAACAGCAGCGAGGCGTACACGCATTTCACCGGATCCCAGCGCGCGAAAATCACCAGTGCCACCGCCATTAAACCTTGCCCGCTGGACAATCCTTCGTTCCAACTGCCCGGGTAATACAACGACAAAAACGATCCGCCGATTCCGGCCAGTGCGCCGCCCACCATGGTCGACAACAGGCGCACGCGATTCACGTTAAGTCCCATCGCCATCGCGGCTTCGGTGCTTTCACCCACGCAGCGCACATTCAAACCCCAACGCGCATTGCGGAAAAACCACGCCAGCAGCGGTGCCAGGAGCACGCCGACAATGAACAGCACGTTGATCTCGAGCGCCGAGCGCAACGCGGGCGAGCCGCTCCAGGCCCCCAGCGACAGCGACGGCAGATGCGGTGCGCTCGGCTGAATGAAAGGCTTGCCCCAAAAAAATGCCAGACCAGTGCCGAACAACATCAGGGCGATACCCACCGCGATGTCGTTGACGCGCGCTTGTTGACATAAAAGCGCGTGCACCAGGCCCAGCACCGCGCCGGCCACCGCGGCTGCCGCTACACCCAGCCATGCCGAACCCGATAAATACGATATGCCGTAGGCCAGCATCGCTCCCATCACCAGGTTGCCTTCGAGGCCCAGATTGATGCGGCCGCTGCGTTCGGTAAGACATTCGCCGAGGCTGACAAACAGAAACGGCGTGCCCACGCGAATGGCGCCGCCCAGCACCGCAAACACAATTCCAAGCAGGCCGATCTCGTCGTTACTCATGCCGCTTGCGCCCGGGGTTGCAGCCAGCGCACGCGCCCGTACAGCGCTTCACTGGCCAGAATCACGACGAAGATGATGCCTTGCAGCACCAGCGTGGAAGCATCCGGCAAATCGTGCGCGCGCTGCAATACGCCGCCGCTGGCGCGGATGCCGCCAAGCAAAATTGCGACGGGAATGATGGCGAGCGGATTGTGGCGCGCGAGAAACGCGACCAGGATACCGGCATAACCGTAACCGGCATTGAGCGAGGTGTTAGCGCGGCCATGCACCGCGGCGACTTCGATCATGCCCGCAATCCCCGCCGCCGCGCCGCCGAGGGCGCAGGCCGTGATAATAAGACGTCCGACCGGCAAACCGGTCAGCTGCGCGGCGCGCACGTTGCCGCCGGCGACATCGACCGCGAAGCCAAACGTGGTACGGCGCATCAGAAACCACACGAGCAGACAAACGATAATGCCAATACCCAACCCCCAGTGGATCGAACTGCCGCCCATGGCGCCCAACATGTTTGCATCACCGATCGGATAGGTCGAAGGTTTGTTGAGCGTGGCGGGATCCTTGAGCATGCCCACGACGAAGAAATTGAGCAGCGCAATCGCGATGTAGTTCAGCAACAGCGAGCTGATGGTTTCATTGACGCCGCGCACGTGCCGCAACGCGCCCACCGCGCCGATCCAGAGGCCGCCGGCCAGGGCCGCGATCAGCATCATGCTCGTGATCACCAGCATCGGCGGCAAGACGCCATTGAGCGCGATGCCGCTGATGGCCGCAAAGAATCCGCCCACCACGACCGCGCCTTCGCCGCCGATCACAATCAATCCGGCGCGTGCAGGCAGCGCGGTGCACAACGCAGTCAACATCAAGGGGGCCGCGCGCACCAAGGTATCCTGCCAGGCGAACCAGCTGCCGAACGCGCCGCGATAGATGGACGCGAATACTTCCAGAGGATTGACCCCGGCCATGCCGATGAACCCACCGAACAGCAGCAGCGATATCAGCAGTGCAGCGAATGGTATGGCGACGGTTTCGAGGTTGGCCTTCACCTTCAGCTTACCCGCTCAAAGAAAAAACAGATTTCATCATTCCAGTCCAAGTGGGACAGAGAGGCTGAACAAAGGGTGTTGTTTTTGACATTTTTATATCCATTGCTACGGAGCATTTAAATCACCCCCATCCTAACCTTCCCCCTTGCAGGGGGAAGGAATTAATCAGTTGCCTT
>CAZHHW010000007.1:0-2652 GCA_964532385.1 uncultured Gammaproteobacteria bacterium
ACTCCCGACCTCTGCATTGCGAACGCAGCGCTCTCCCAGCTGAGCTACCGCCCCATTTTGGCAATCGTACGGCTGCGCATGAGTGCGGCGTTAAATCAGGCCGCTTCAGGCGCGCGAATTGTAGCATCGAATTTTGCGGCATAGCTACAACTGCGGCGCGGGTGGCGCAGAGGCAGGTTCTGCGGGTCAGCTACCGTTAATTTGGTACTCATTGCATGCGGATGATTGATCGCCCGGCAGGCTACAGGCACAGTATCCATCAGGGTCTCAATCACATTGGATTTGGAGCCGTACCATGCACGCCACATTACCGCTACTTGAAGTGACCGATTTTCCATTCATCGAACGCGCGCGTCTTGAGACCGTGCAGGTGAATCTTGGCTATCGCTGTAATCAGCAGTGTTTGCATTGCCATGTGAATGCCGGGCCCAAGCGCAAAGAAATCATGACGCGCGAAACCGTCGATCAGGTGCTGGCGTATGTGCGCACCTCGGGCGCGAAGGTGCTGGACTTGACAGGCGGCGCGCCGGAATTAAACATGCATTTTCGTTATTTTGTACGGCAAGCGCGGGCGCTCGAACTGCATGTGATCGACCGCTGCAATCTCACGGTGCTGTTCGAACCCGGGCAGGATGATCTTGCGGAATTCCTCGCGCAGCAGCATGTCGAGATTACCGCGTCGCTGCCGTGTTATCTGGAAGAAAATGTCAATCAGCAGCGCGGTTCTGGTGTGTTCGGGCGCAGCATTCTCGCGCTGCAAAAACTGAATGCGCTGGGCTATGGCAAGACCGGGACGGGCTTGACACTTAATCTGGTGTACAACCCGCAAGGCGCCGCATTGCCGCCGCCGCAAGAGGCGCTCGAGCATGACTATAAAACACAACTGGGCGAACGGTATGGTGTCGTGTTCAATCGCCTGTTTGCGTTGGCTAACATGCCGATCCAGCGTTTTGGTTCGACGCTGATCTCGAACGGCGGTTTCCAGGACTACATGACCTTGCTGCGCAGCGCGCATAATCCGGCCGCGCTGAATAATGTCATGTGCCGTAACCTCATCAGCATTGACTGGCAGGGCTATGTGTACGACTGCGATTTCAACCAGATGCTGGGCGTTCCGCTGGGTGCGGTGAAACAGCCGCGTATCCACATTAAAAAATTGTCCGAGGTTGATTTGCTCAATAAACCCATCACGGTGAAAGATCATTGTTATGGCTGTACGGCCGGGCAGGGCAGCAGTTGCGGCGGCGCATTAATTGGTTAGAGCGAGTTGCGGCATGCGGCTTTCCATCATCGTTCCCACGCTTAATGAAGCGCCGCAGTTGCGCGACACCCTGGCCGCGCTGCGTGCGTTGCAACGGCGTGGGCACGAAGTCATCGTCGTTGATGGCGGCAGCAGCGATCATACGGCGATGATCGCGCGGGAATTCGCGGACCAAGTGACCGACAGTGCACGTGGCCGCGCGCGGCAGATGAATGCGGGAGCCGCGCTTGCACACGGTGACGTGCTGTTGTTTCTGCATGCGGACACGCGCTTGCCGGAACAGGCCGATGTGTTGATCGCAACAGCATTACTTCAGCACAAAACTTCCTGGGGGCGTTTCGATGTGCGTTTGTCCGGCGAGCATGTTCTGCTGCGGATCGTCGAGAGCTTGATGAACCGGCGTTCGCGCCTGTCGAGCATCGCGACCGGCGATCAGGCGATTTTTGTGCACCGCGCAGTGTTTAACCAGTTGGGCGGTTATGCGGATATTCCATTGATGGAAGACATCGCGTTATGCAAATCGCTCAAACGCCTGGCTTCGCCCGCCAATCTATCGGCGCGGGTCGTGACATCCAGCCGCCGCTGGGAACAGCGCGGGATTATACGCACGATTTTTCTGATGTGGCGGATGCGTCTGGCCTACGCGTTGGGTGCCAGCCCGCATCGACTGGCGCAAGTTTATCAACAGAAACCCGCATGCAATTCCCCGCCGCGCGCATTTTGATTTTTTCCAAAGCGCCGTTTCCCGGGCAAGTCAAAACCCGTTTGCTGCCGTTGTTGGGTGAAGATGCCGCCACCCGCTTGCACAGCCGGATGGTGCAGCAAACCGTGCAGCGAGTGCAGGCCAGCGCCGTGGCACCGGTGCAGTTGTGGTGTGCACCCACGACAGAAGAGCCGCTCTTCGACAATTTAAAAACCACGTTGCGCGTGGAGCTGCACCGGCAACATGGCATCGACTTGGGCGCGCGCATGTTGCATGCCTTCAGCGCGGCTTTGCAGAGTGCTGAAGGCGCGCTCGTCATCGGCACCGACTGGCCGATGTTGGAGTCCGGGCTGCTGGCCACCACGCTGCAACGTTTGCAGCAGGGCGACGATGCCGTGCTGGGCCCGGCGGAAGACGGCGGCTATGTATTGCTGGGACTGCGGCGGGTTGATCCGCATGTATTCGCGAACATCGACTGGGGCGGTGCGCAGGTCTTGACGCAAACGCGCGCACGTTTGCGTGAACTGAAATGGCGGTGCAGCGAATTGCCGGTGAGCTGGGATCTGGATCGTCCGGCCGATTTTGAACGTGCGTTGCGCGCCGGCCTGATTCAGGATCCACGCGCGAATGATTGATGGAGTCCGATGAAGTTGAAGCTGTGGACATGATGTACTCCTGATATTGTTGG
>CAZHHW010000007.1:2752-46241 GCA_964532385.1 uncultured Gammaproteobacteria bacterium
AAGGGATGCTTCGTTGAAGCTTCTAAATAATTCTAGAGTCCTATGTTGACTTCAAATTCATCAGACCGGATCAATAAATGACAAAAACGCGGGTCTTCAATCTTCAAGGCCGCATGACCAAGCTACTGGTCGCAAGCGTCCTCGTGCTTGCGCTGGCCGCATTTTTTGCCTTCGATCTGCACCGTTATTTGACGCTGGATACATTGAAGCAACAGCAATCGGTGCTGAGCGAATACTACGCCGCCCATCCCTGGCCGGTCCTGTTTGCTTACCTGGCGGTGTATGTCATCACCGCCGCATTGTCATTACCCGGCGCTACCTTGCTGACTCTGGCGGGCGGCGCGCTGTTTGGCTTTTTGGCGGGCAGTATTGTGATTTCTTTCGCCAGCAGCATCGGCGCGACCCTCGCGTTTTTGATTTCGCGTTTTTTGCTGCACGATTACGTGCAGCAAAAATTCGCCGTTCCGCTGCGAGGCATCAACGCAGGCTTTGCCAAAGACGGCGCATTTTATCTGTTATCCCTGCGTTTGATTCCGGCGGTACCGTTCTTCGTGGTTAACCTGTTAATGGGCCTGACGCCGATGCGCACCTGGCGCTTCTACGTGGTGAGCCAGATCGGCATGCTGCCGGCGACGCTGATCTATACCAATGCGGGCACCCATTTGGGCCAGCTCACCTCGTTGCGTGATATCGCGTCGCCCGGTGTGCTCGGCTCGCTGGCCTTGCTGGGGCTGTTCCCGATTCTGGTAAAAATACTGTGGGCGATATTCCAGAGGCAACGTGTGATGTGGCGCTTCCCGAAACCCGCGCGTTTCGATTACAACGCGGTGGTCATCGGCGGCGGCTCGGCGGGTCTGGTCTCGGCATATATTTGCGCGACGCTCAAAGCCAGAGTCGCGTTGGTGGAAAAACAGCGCATGGGCGGCGATTGCCTGAACACCGGTTGCGTTCCCAGCAAAGCGCTGATTCGCTCGGCCACGCTTTTGAGCTACGCGCGGCGTGCGCACGAGTTCGGTTTCAAACGCATGGAATTTGAATTTGATTTTGCGGAGGTGATGGAGCGTGTGCAGCGCGTGATTCGCGAGATTGCGCCGCATGACTCGGTCGAACGTTACACCCGCCTGGGTGTGGAATGTATCACCGGCACGGCAACCGTTGTGTCGCCCTATGAAATACGGGTTGGGGACCGGGTATTGACGACCCGCAACATTATTGTCGCGACCGGTGCACAGCCGAAGATTCCCGCCATTCCGGGTCTTGATCACGTGCACTACCGGACCAGCGACAGCATTTGGGGACTGCGCGAGCGTCCGCGCCGTTTACTGGTACTGGGCGGCGGACCGGTGGGCTGCGAACTCGCACAGTGTTTCGCGCGGCTGGGTTCGCAGGTCACACTGGTGCAGCGCGGCGGCCAATTGTTGCCGGCGGAGGATGTCGACATTGCCGCTTTGATCGCGCGACGTTTCGCGGACGAAGGAATACAGGTGCTGACGGAGCACACGGCGGAACATTTCGAGCCGAATGGCAAGGACGGCGATGTACTGGTCTGCTCAAGCTCAAGCGGAGAACGGCGGATTACATTCGATGTGGTGTTGCTGGCATTGGGACGTCAAGCAAATGTGAGCGGCTTCGGTCTGGAAGCACTGGGCTTGACAATTAAACCCGACGGCAGCCTGGAAACGGATGATTATCTGCGTACGCGCATTCCCACCATTTACGCCTGCGGCGATGTCACCGGGCCGTATCAATTTACGCATGCCGCCGCGCATCAGGCGTGGTATTGCGCGGTCAATGCATTATTTTCGCCGCTGAAAAAGTTTCGCGCTGATTATCGCGTGCTTCCGTGGGCCACGTTTACCGACCCAGAGGTGGCTCGTGTTGGCATCAATGAACAGCAGGCACGCGCCGGCAATATCGCTTACGAAGTGACGAGTTTTGCGCTTGACGAGCTGGATCGCGCGATTACCGACAGCGAAGCTCACGGTAAAATCAAGGTGCTAACGCAGCCGGGCAGCGACAAAATCCTGGGCGTCGCCATCGCCGGCAGTCATGCCGCGGAAACCATCGCCGAGTTCGTCAGCGCCATGAAACACGGCATCGGCTTGAATAAAATACTGGGCACCATTCATATTTATCCGACCTTCGCCGAGGCCAATAAATATGCCGCCGGCCGCTGGAAACAGGCGCATGCGCCGCAACGTTTGTTGCGCATTTTACAGTGGCTGCATGGGTGGCGGCGGGGCAGGGGTAGTTCTTAAATCTATTACGTCACTTTACGGCGCGCTTCGCGTTCCAGCATGGCGATGAAACGGTTGATGGTGCGTTGCTGTGCGCCGTTGAGATTTATGAAGCGCGCGCCGAGCAGGGCTTGATCGTTGTTTTTGATATTGATCATGTGGCGCGCTTCCAGCGCGCAAATGAATTTTTCTCCATCCGCAAAATGAATTTCGCATTCGGGTAAAAGTTGTCCCAGCGCCGGAGGCCTGGGAATCGCGCGGACGAATTTGATGCCCAGACCGCCGGACGAAATATTGTAAAGCTCGCCTTTGGCATAATCGCCGGGACCCAGCAGCAGAACCACCGATACCGGATGCGAACGTAGCAAGCGCACGCGATAAGAAGAGCGGCGCTGAAAGTACTTCAGCGTTTTTGGAAAGCGTATTTTGTAGAAATTTATATTGGCTTGGACGCCGGCTTCCAGCAATGTGGCATCGAAGCGGATGTCAACACCATCATAGACGCCGAATACGGTCAGTTTCCGTTGCGCCAGAAAAATCTCGTGACCCTCTTCGGGGTGCAGCTCATCGATGGAGATCCAGTGGTGATCTGCATCGATTTCCATGATCATGCTGTTGTACGTCGAAGCGGCGGATGGAACCTTCACGGATAATAATGCGCGGCTGGTTTGGATGTGCACCAGCAACGAGTGAATTTTCGCCGGATCTTCTACGATCTCGAATTGTTGACTGTTGAGCGGTTCGGCTTCGGTAGTACTCATTGTTCAAGCGGTCGCGAGCGTTACTGAAGCGGTACCGGGTTGTACACGGCCGTCCGCCGCATAGGTACTTCCTGCCGGCGCAGTCTGTCCCATCAAAATACGCAGCACGCGATCGGTTTGGACGCGCCGGGTGTCGATAATTTTGCTGTTGATGGCATTGTGTTTTTTGCACTCGGCCGCCAGCTCCAGCAGTTGATGCCAGAGCTTGGCGAGCTGCGAACGCTGCGGTTCGGCGAGCGTATTGAAGAGTTGCTTCATCGCACGCGATGAAACGTGCAATTTTTCGTTTGCGAATAAAGCGCGCAATTCCTGATCATGCGCTTCCAGCACACCGGCCAGTCGGACGCGTTCACTGGTGCATTTTTCCAGCGCATCCGGCCGGGTTTGGGAGAAGGCCGCCTGTTCTTCATGCAGCAGATCGAGGAAGCGGGTATACACGGCGATCAAGCGCGGAAGCAGTTGCAGCAGCGATGCGGCGAGGTTCATGGCGATTCTCTTTATTTAAAATCTTGACCTGAATGATTAACAATGCAGTTGGGTTTCAAACTGCAAGTACTTGATTGCCACGCGCCCGGAGTCAAAATCGTAACTTCCATCCTTCAGAGACTGTTTGATTTGCTCCACGCGCAGGCTGTCAACTACCGGTACCGAGGCTATGCTGTTTTCCAGTTCGCGAATTTGTTTTGCAAACTCACTGAGCGTGACAGTTTCAATAACTTGTCCTTTACCGGTTGATTTCTGCAGCGGGGCGGGTTCGGTACGCGCCGTCAGTCCGCCGGTATTTTCGCTGCTGACGGGCGTGGCGGGCGTAGCCAAACCGGTAATTTCTATTGTCATAATCATGCCGCCTCAGTGCTGACTCGGTTACTTCTTATCGGGCCGCGCGCGCGCGGGCTTTAATGACAAGACTCACATTTTCACGCGCACGGTGCCGGGCGCGGTCACAAATCCGTCGACGACCTTGCCGGATAATACATTGCGTACTTTGACCAGATCGTTTTCCGCGCCATCAATCAGCGCTTCGCCTTGCGCGCGTACCTGCAAGCCGCCGCTGTCCACATAAAGCGTCACGGTTTGACCCCGCGTGACCCAGCGCGGTGCGGTGAGTTCGCGCGGCGATAGGGCCATGCCCGCGCTCAAGGAACGTTTGGCCAATTTACCGGCGATGTCTTGCGCGTCGAAAAAATATCCGCCATTCAGACTGCCCACGTCCTGCTCGCGCAACACAATATCGGCGGGTTTGATGACGGCGCCGCGCATTACGGCATTCGCCAGCACGGCAATGCGGCGATACGCCTTGATATGCGCGGAAACGTAGATCATCCAGCTACGATTTTGATTGCAGCGCACGCCCAGCGTGGTGGTTCCCATGGGACGGTAACCGGGTGGGGCAAAGATTTCGATGGGCTGTTCGCATGCAGGTAAGCGTAGCCGCGTGTCGAGCGCTTGCATCTCGATTTCATAGCGGGTTTGCGGATCGGAATGCGCCAGCACATAGTCGACCACGGCAGTTTCCACCGCAGCAAAATCCTGGACGGCATCCGCGGCCCGCACTGGGGTAGTGCATAACAGTGAAACCATGCCGATAACCACGATTAAACGCATACGGTGTTCCCTTTTCAGCAGAATACGATGAATGTTCGCAGCAATTTGTACGCCATCCCTCATTTGCTCAAGTCGCGCAAGCGGTAGTCGATAATCTTCGGAGTGTCTAAGCAAACTGGATGGGTATTTCTATGGCAGGCGTATTGGATGGCGTGAATCAGCGTACCCAGCTGGTGGGAAACAACCGCATGGAGTTGCTGTTGTTTCGTCTCAACGGCAAGCTGCGTTACGGTATCAACGTATTCAAGGTTCAGGAAGTCATCCAGTGTCCGGTATTGACACAAATTCCTAAATCGCACCCGGTGGTCAGCGGCATTGCGAATATCCGCGGCAAAACGATTTCAATCATTGATTTGGGCGCAGCCGTGGGCCAAGCGTCGCTGGACCATGCGGCGGGGAATTTTGTCATCATTGCGGAATACAACCGCACGGTGATCGGCTTCCTGGTCAGCGGCGTGGACCGCATCGTTAACCTGACGTGGGGCGAGATCATTGCTCCGCCCAAGGCCTCGGGCGATGCGCATTACCTGACGGCGGTGACGCGTATCGACGGCGAGCTGGTGGAAATTCTCGATGTGGAAAAAATCCTGTCGCAGGTCATGGGCGAACGCGCCAGCGTATCCGATGCGATTGTTTCCGCCCAAACCACGCATGACATCGTGAAGCGGAACATTATGGTGGTCGACGATTCCAGCGTGGCGCGCAATCAGATCAAGCGCACGCTGGAGCGTATCGGCATCGAAGCCATCATGGCGATGGACGGCAAGCAGGCATGGGACAAACTCAATCAAATGGCGAGTCTGGAAGAACCTATTACACAGCAGCTCGGCATGATCATCTGCGATATCGAAATGCCCAATATGGATGGGTATACGTTTACATCGCTGGTAAAACAGGATCCGCGTTTCAAGGATCTTTACATTTTATTGCACACGTCGCTGAGCGGCGTGTTCAACGGCGCGATGGTCGAGAAAGTCGGGGCGGACGCATTTGTGCCAAAATTCGAGCCCGACGAATTGGCGCAGTGCATTTTACGGCGCTTTGTAACTTTAGACAAAAAAGCCGACACACTGGCAAGTAGTGCGTTGTGACATTTAAAAAACATTCATCAGCAAAGCCCATGACCGCAACCGGCATGTCACCCGAGGAGTACACCGCTTTCCAGAAATTCCTGGAAGGTGCCGTCGGTATCGTGCTGGGCGATAACAAGCACTATTTGATTACCAGCCGCCTGGGGCGTTTGATGTCCGAGAGCGGCATCCCTTCGCTGACCGATTTGTTGAATCGGCTTCCAAGCGACGCTCGCCTGCGCGAGCGCGTCATCGACGCCATGACCACCAATGAGACCTCGTGGTTTCGTGACTCGCACCCCTTCGAAGTCTTCAAGGAACATATCCTTCCCGAAATGGCCAAGAAGGCGAGCGGCCCGATTCGCATCTGGTCGGCCGCCTGTTCGAGCGGTCAGGAACCCTATTCACTGAGCATTTGCGTGCAGGAATATCAGACCATGCATCCGGGCAGCATGCGCAACGAAGTGGAGATTGTCGCCACGGATATTTCACCCAGCGTGCTGGAGGAAGCCAAGGCCGGTGTTTACGACGAAATGGCGCTGGGGCGCGGCCTGACCGCCGAACGCCGCGCGCGTTTCTTTCAGAAGCGCGGCAATCATCTGGAAGTGCGCAAGGAAATAAAAACGCGTGTGTCGTTCCGTTCCATCAATCTTTCGCAAAACTACGCGTCGCTGGGTAAATTCAACGTGATTCTGTGCCGCAACGTGCTGATTTATTTTTCCGCCGCGATGAAACGCGATGTATTGCAGCGCATGGCCAATATTCTGCAGCCCGGCGGTTATTTGTTGCTCGGCGGCTCTGAGTCCATGGCCAGCTACTGCGATGCATTTCAAATGGTACGCGTTAACAACGGTGTGATTTACCAGCTCAAACCGCGTTGATCTTTAAGAATGGAGCGCGGCCATCCTGGCCGCTTGGTTGCGGACTGGAAGCCGCGCTCCATGTTGCCGGGATACGGCAATTCGTTTCCGCTTAGATAATTCAAATCCAACTAAACCCACGAAAAGCCCACGATTAAGCCATATGGCACGGCGCTTGCTGATTCGTTACTAACATAACGAACACAAGGTGCCGCACCATGGTTAACACGCTTGACAATTATTTCGGTGTACATGAACAGGCCATGCGAGTGCGTGCGTCGCGCGCGCAATTGCTGGCCGAGAATATTGCCAATGCCGATACCCCGCACTTTAAAGCACGTGATATCGATTTCCAGGCGGCACTGGCTTCCGCCGGTCATGAGCTGAACCCGGCGCAAATGCGCGTAACCGATAGTGCGCACATCAGTGCGCCGGACAACCAACCCTTCAGCGCGGAAATCATGTTTCGCACGCCGCAGGCCGCATCGCTCGACGGCAACAGCGTCGACAGTGAATTCGAAAAAAGCGAATTTCTGCGCAATGCGGTGGAGTACCAGGTGAGCTTGAAGTTTCTCGACGGAAAAATCCGCACCCTGATGTCGGCCATTAAAGGAGATTAAGCCATGTCGTTATTTCGCATTTTCGATATTGCCGCATCCGGCATGAGTGCACAGGCCACCCGCCTGAATACGGTGTCCAGCAATCTCGCCAACGCCGACAGTGTAAGCAGCAGCGAGGGCACCACTTATCGGGCGCGCCAGCCGGTGTTCGCCGCGACGCTCAACGATGTGTTCAGCGAATCGGCGGATGTGAAAGTGAAAGTGCTGGGTATTGTCGAAAGCCAGGAACCCTTGCAGCAGCGTTATGAACCCAATCATCCGATGGCGAACGAAGACGGTTACATTTTTATGCCCGACGTCAACACCGTCGAAGAAATGGCCAACATGATTTCGGCTTCGCGCTCTTACCAGGCCAATGTCGAAGTGGTGAACACCTCGAAGCAGATGTTGATGCGCACCTTGTCGCTCGGCGACTAATCCTAAGGAGAAAAAGTATGGCTACCATCGGTACCGATTTAAGCAGTGCGATCGACAAACTTGGCTTAGGCGCGGCACCGGCCGCGACAACCAAGAAAGAGCCGATGGGGCAGGATGCGTTCCTGACCTTGATGATCACGCAATTAAAAAATCAAAACCCGCTCGAACCGATGAAGAACCAGGAATTCCTGGCGCAACTGTCGCAATTCACCACCGCCTCGGGTGTGCAGGATCTGAAAAAATCGTTTGATTCGCTCGGCACCTCGTTGCAGTCCAATCAGGCGTTGCAGGCGTCCAGCCTGGTCGGCCGCAATGTGTTGATCAATTCCGAGCAAAATTATCTGCCGCCGTCCGGCACCATGCAGGGTGTTGTGGATCTGCCCGATGCGGTCGGTAATTTGCGCGTGAATGTTTACAACGGCACAGGCGAAGTCGTGCGCTCGATCGATCTTGGTCAGCAACAGGCCGGGCAGGCTCTGTATGCATGGGATGGTACCAACAGCGCCGGCCAGCCCGTGGAAAGCGGCATTTATCGTGTCACCGCCGAAGCAAAATACAACGGCAAAACCTACAGCTTCGATACGTTGTCGATCGCCCCGGTGGAAAGTGTCACGATCGGGCGTAACGGACAGGGCATGAGTCTGAGCGTAGGTGCCCTGGGCTCGGTGAACTTAAGCGACGTACGGCAAATATTCTGATTTCGATGCCGGGACAGCCCGGCAATTAGTTTAACCAACACACTGAAGGAGTATTCACATGTCATTCCGCACCGCACTTTCCGGCTTGAATGCCGCGCAAACCGACCTGAACGTCACCGGCAATAACATCGCCAATGCCAACACCACCGGCTTCAAGGGATCACGTACCGAATTCGTGGATGTGTACGCCGCATCGTTTCTGGGTGTCAGCGCCGCCACGGCCGGCAGCGGCGTGCGGGTATCATCGATCAGTCAGGATTTCAGCCAGGGAAATATCGGGTTCACCACCAACAACCTGGACATGGCGATCAACGGCGACGGCTTTTTTGTATTGAACGACAATGGCACCAATATTTATAGTCGCGCCGGAAATTTTCATCTCGATCGCAACGGTTACGTGGTCAATTCGCAGGATGCGAAACTGCAAGTGTTTCCCGCCAGCAGCGCCGGAAATTACGACACCGGCGTGCTTGCGGACATGCAGTTGCTGTCGGCCGAAGGTGTGCCTTCGGCAACGACCGCCATCACGGTCGGCATCAATCTGCCGGCCGCCGTGACCGAGCCCACCGCCGCATTCGCATCGAATAATCCGGACACGTTCAATGCCTCTTCCTCGACGGTGATTTACGATTCTTTAGGCGCGGCGCACACCACCACCATGTTTTTTCGTAAAGACGAAACCACCCCGCCCGGCGTCAATTTGTGGAACGCTTATGTGTATACCGATGGCACCTTGGTGACCTCCGGCGGTGCATCGCCGGTGCAGTTGAGCTTCAATCCGGACGGCACGCTGGCCACCGCGCAGCCGATGGCCTTTGATGCTTATGCGCCGGGCAATGGCGCCAATTCAATTACGCAGAGTTTTGATTTCACGGCGACGACTCAGTATGGCAGTCCGTTTTCCGTGAACTCGCTGTCGCAGGACGGTTATTCCACCGGACGCCTGAGCGGTGTGAGCATCGATCCGGACGGTGTGGTTTCGGCGCGCTACACCAACGGGCAATCGACCACGCTGGGCAAAGTCGCGCTGGCCAATTTCGCCAACAACAACGGACTCAATCAGTTGGGCAATACCAGTTGGGGTGAAACCTTCGCCTCCGGCGACCGCGTGTTGGGCGAGGCGGGACGTGGCACCTTCGGGCTGTTGCAGTCCGGCGCGGTCGAAGCGTCCAACGTTGACGTCGCCGAACAACTGGTCGGGCTGATCACCGCGCAGCGCAATTATCAGGCGAACGCGCAGGTGATCTCCACCGAGAACCAGGTGTCGCAAACCATCATTAATATCCGCTAAGGCGTGATGTAACGAGGCCTATCAATCATGGATCGCATGCTCTATATCGCAATGTCCGGCGCCAAGCAAACCATGCTGGCGCAAGGCGCCGTCAGCAACAACATTGCCAATGTCAACACCACCGGGTTTCATCGCGACTTCAGCGCATTCCGCGCCATGCCGGTGTACGGCGCCGGACTGCCCACGCGCGTGTATGCGATGGCCGAACGTCCGGCCACGGACCTTACGCCGGGGATGATTCAATCCACCGGGCGCGATCTGGATCTGGCCATTCAAGGCGACGGCTGGTTTGCGGTGCAGGCGCGCGATGGCTCCGAAGCCTATAGCCGCGCGGGCGATTTACATCTGGGCACCGGCGGGGTGTTGACCAATGGCGCCGGACTGCCCTTGCTGGGCAACGGCGGGCCGATCGTCATTCCTCCAGCGGAAAAAATCGAGATCGGCAGCGACGGTGGAATTTCAATTCGCCCGGTCGGGCAAGCGGCAACCAATCTGGCCGTGGTCGATCGCATTCGCTTGGTGAATCCCGATGTGCGTGAATTAATCAAAGGGCCCGATGGCTTGATGCGCATGAAAAGCGGCGTGCCGGTCGAGCCCGATGCCAATGTCAGGGTCGCTTCGGGTTCGCTCGAAAGCAGCAATGTGAATCCCGTCGAAGCCTTGGTGCAGCAGATCACGCTCGGACGCCAGTTTGATCTGCAAATCAAACTGATGAAGACCGCCGAAGAAAACGACGCGTCCACGACGCAAATGATGAAGTTGACGTAACCGTGCGAGCACTACGGCCGCGCGCAAATTAAAATTCAATGAGGTAACAACATGTATTCAGCAATGTGGGTGGCAAAATCCGGTCTGGACGCGCAACAACTGCGCTTGTCGGTCATCAGTAACAATCTCGCCAACGTCAGCACCAACGGTTTTAAACGCAGCCGCCCCGTGTTCGAAGATTTGTTATACCAGAACGTCCGCCAGGTCGGCGCGCAGTCGTCGCAGGACACGCAACTGCCGTCCGGTCTCGCGCTGGGTACGGGCGTGCGCATGGTGGCGACCGAAAAAATCCACACGCAGGGCAATCTGGTGCAGACCAATAATTCCCTGGACGTTGCGATTCAAGGGCGCGGGTATTTTCAGGTGCTGTCCCCGGATGGCAGTCTGGCGTATTCACGCAATGGCGCCTTCCAGATGAATTCGCAGGGCCAACTCGTGACCGCGCAAGGTTATTTGGTGCAACCCGCGATCTCGGTGCCCGCCAACGCCACCAGCCTGACCATCGGTTCGGACGGAACCGTGTCGGCGCTGGTGCCCGGCAGTGCGACGGCCACGCAGATCGGCAACATCCAACTGGCCGATTTCGTCAATCCCACCGGTTTGGAAGCCATGGGCGAGAATCTGTTTCATGAGTCGGGTTCGAGCGGTTCGCCGCAAATCGGTACACCGAACAGCAACGGCTTGGGTTCGGTGATTCAGGGCAGCCTGGAAACTTCAAATGTCAACGTCGTCGAAGAACTGGTCGACATGATCGAAGCGCAACGCGCTTACGAGCTTAATTCCAAGGCGATTGCGACCACCGATCAAATGCTCCAGTACGTAAACAATAACTTGTAGAGGTTGCCATGAAACGCAGCATTGCCTTTGCATTCGCTCTTGCCGCCGTGGCGTGCACGAACACGCCGCCCAAACCGGACCCGGCTTTCTCCAGAGTTTTACCGGCCTATTCGCAACCCTTGCCGGTGAACGATGGCGCGATTTACCGTGCCGGATACGAAATGGCCTTGTTTGCGGATCAGCGTGCGCGGCGCGTGGGCGACATTATCACTATCGAGTTGATCGAAAAAACCAACGCCAGTAAAAAAGCCAGCACCAAAACCAAAAAAGAAAACAGCATGGATATCGCGTCGCCGACGCTATTCGGCGGCCCGGTGACGCATATTGGCAAACAAATTCTTGCCGCCAGCGCCGACGCCAAGCGCGATTTCAGCGGCGAAGGCGATAGCTCGCAAAGCAATAGTTTGACCGGACGTATCTCGGTGACGGTGATCGATGTGTTGCCCAACGGCAATCTGATGGTGCGCGGTGAAAAATTGCTGACCCTGAACCAAGGCAGCGAACGCATTCAGTTGGCGGGTGTGATACGCGCGGCGGATGTGTCGCCTGACAATACCGTGCTCTCCACGCAGGTGGCCGATGCGCAAATCAGTTATGCGGGCGAGGGCGCGCTGGCGGATGCTAATACTTCGGGCTGGTTGGCACGTTTCTTCCAGAGTTCATGGTGGCCGTTTTGAAATAGAAGTGTTCCTTCCCACTTGCAGGGGGAAGGGGTGCATATGCGGTGCAAGTCTTGGCAATAGAGGCGGTAAAGTTTGCCGGTTTCCGGCAAGCAATCTCACGGAGTGGCAACAACATGAAATACAGCGGTTGGATTCCTTGGTTGATGGTTAGCGCCCTCCTTGCCGTCAATGATGCACACGCCGAGCGTATCAAAGATCTTGCCGCCATCGCGGGTGTACGCAGCAATCAACTCACAGGTTACGGCTTGGTGGTCGGTCTCGATGGTACCGGCGATCAAACCTCGCAGGCGCCATTCACGATTCAAAGTTTAAAAAGCATGCTGGCGCAATTCGGTATCACCATTCCTCCCGGTGTTAATGCGCAAGTGAAAAATATCGCGGCGGTGTCATTGAGCGCGGAATTGCCGGCCTTCGCCAAGCCGGGCCAAACCATCGATGTCACGGTGTCGTCCATCGCCAATGCGAAAAGTCTGCGCGGCGGCAGTTTGATCATGTCGCCGCTCAAAGGCGCGGACGGCAATGTGTATGCGATGGCACAAGGCAATGTGGTGGTCGGCGGTTTCGGCGTGTCGGGCAGCGATGGTTCCAAGGTCACGGTCAACGTGCCCAGTGTTGGTAGAATCCCGGGCGGCGCGTCGGTAGAGCGGGTGGTGAATAACCCGTTTCAGTCCGGCGAATTTGTATTTCTGAATTTACGCAATGCCGACTTTACGACCGCCTTGCGCATGGAAGGCGCGATCAATAAGGCCCTGGGCGAAGGTCTGGCCAGCGCGGTGGACGGCGGCACCATTCGGGTTTATGCACCGCAGACGCCGGCGCAGCGCGTGGGCTTCGTGTCGGAGCTTGAGAATATTCTGGTCGAGCCCGGCGAGAGTCCGGCGCGCATTATCGTGAATTCACGCACCGGCACCATTGTGATCGGTAAGCATGTCAAGGTCACGCCCGCGGCGGTGACGCATGGCGGTCTCACCGTCACCATCACCAACCGGCCGGTCATCAGCCAGCCTGCGCCGTTGTCCGGCGGCACCACGGTGGTCGAGACGGTGACCGATATTCAGGTCAAGGAAGGCGGCAGCCGCATGTTCCTGTTCGAAACCGGCGTGTCGCTCGATGAGATCGTGCGCGCGGTCAATAACGTCGGTGCCGCGCCGGGCGATCTGATTGCAATCCTGGAAGCCTTGAAACAATCCGGCGCGTTGCAAGCCGAACTGATCGTGATTTGAATCATGCCCAGCATCGCCAGCCAGTCCGTTCCATATGCCGACACCCGGGACACGAGTGCGCTGCGCCGCGGTGCGCGTGAAAATTCTCCGGAAGCGCTCAAAGTGGTCGCCCAGCAATTCGAAGCGTTGTTCATCAATATGCTGTTGAAAAACTCGCGCGCTTCGGCGCTGGCGGAAGACGTGCTGGGAGGGGACAAAAATGACATTTATAACGATATGCACGATCAGCAAATGGCGCAGCAATTGTCGCGGCGCGGCATCGGCATCGCCGACATGCTGGTGCGGCAACTCGGTGCGGCACAGGGAAGCCGCGCCAGTCAGCATACAGCGCCAGGACTTGATCCATTGCATAAATCCGCTACGGGCGCATTAAAAGCGCTGCCGGTAATGCCGTCGTACGTATCAAAAATCGATGAACACCTGTGATGCACCGCATGACCTGCGCACATAAAGATAACGCCACCCGGGACGATACCCTGCTACAGGGCGGTCTATCGCTGGCCTTTTGCACGAGGATGAGGGGCATATGACTGCCACCGGAAATTTACTTGGTACCGCCGTATCCGGCTTGCTTGCTTACCAGCGCGCATTGGCGACCACCGGCCACAATGTGGCAAATGTCAACACCCCGGGTTACAGCCGTCAAAGCGCGTTGCTCAATACGCAAACGCCGTTGCCCACGGGTAGCGGTTTCATCGGCACTGGCGTCACTGTTAGCACCGTAACGCGCGCTTACGATCAATTCATTTCCACACAGTTGCGTACCACCACCGCCAACCAAAGCGAGCTTGCCGCGTACAACGAACTGGCTAAGCAGGTGGACAACGTCGTGGCCGATCCGCAAGCCGGCCTGACACCGGCGATGGAAGATTATTTCAAAGCGGTGCAGGCTGTAGCCAACGATCCTAATTCAGCTCCGGCGCGCCAGGTTTTGCTCACCCAGTCGAATTCACTGGCCAATCGATTTCACTATTTGAACGAGCGTCTTGACAATTTACAGGAACTTACCAACTCACGTATCCGTTCCACGGTGCAAGAAGTAAATTCCCTGGGTCAGTCCATCGGCGAACTGAACGACAAAATCACCGCGTTTCAGGCGCAGGCGGGCGGGCAGCCCCCCAACGATTTGATGGATCAACGCGATGAAGCCATCCGCCAGTTGGCGGAGCTGGTCGCAGTGGGCGTGGTGCATCAGAGCAACGGAACCGCCGATGTGTTTATCGGTAATGGCCAGACCCTGGTGCTGGGTTCGACGTCCGGCACGCTGAGCGTGGCGCAGAATGCATACGATCCCCAGATGCTCGATATCAATTTCGGTTTCAATAGCGGCGCCGCCGTGAACATCACCAATAACGTCACGGGTGGCAAGCTGGGCGGTATATTGACATTTCGTAATGACCTGCTTACAAGCACGCGCAACAAGCTGGGACGCGTCGCGGTGGGTTTTACGCAAGCGATTAATGCTCAGCACGCCCTCGGCTTGAATCAAGGCAATGCGCTGGGCGGAGATTTTTTTACCGACATGAGCACCCAGCAGTCGGTTGCGAATCGCACCAATGCGGCCTCAACGGACTTTACATTTACCGGCACGGTCACGGATATCGGCGGTCTCCAGGCCAGCGACTATCGGGTGAGTTATCTGGCGGGCACCTATACCGTTACGCGTTTATCCGACCAGACCGTAGTCGGATCGAGCGCGGTTGCGGCCATTGATTTAACCGCAACCGAAGGCTTCTCCATTTCTTCCGCGGGCACGACGATCACCGACGGCGACAGTTTTTTGCTGCGCATGGTAGGCAACGGCGCACGCGATTTCGGTGTCGAAATCAACCAGACTTCGCAAATCGCCGCCGCCGCGCCGTTGCGCGCGCGGCTTGCAATTACCAATACCGGCGATGGAAAAATCAGCCAGGGCAGTGTGAGCAATGCGACCGGCTTGCCGCTGGGCGCATCCATTACGCTGAGCTTCGATCCGGACGCGCTGGGTGCGGGTATTCCAGGCTTTACGGTGACCGGAGGACCGGGCGGCACGCTGGCTTATGATCCGGCGACCGAGTCGGCGGGTAAGAGCTTTACATTTCCCGGCTATGGCGGCTATACGTTCAAGGTTTCCAATGTGCCCGCCGCGGGTGATCAGTTTGTCATTGAAAACAACACCAATGCCACTTCCGACAATCGCAATATGCTGCAATTTCTGACGCTGCAATCGGCTCCCAAGATGATTAATGGAGTGGCCGGGCCGAGCACCAGTTTTGAAGGCGCGTATTCGCAGATGGTGTCGGATGTCGGCGCCTATACACGCCAGTCGGAAGTCGATCTGCAAGCGCAAAACACCTTGCTTAATCAAGCCACGGAATCATGGAGCAATATTTCGGGTGTGAATCTGGACGAAGAGGCGGCGAATCTGATCCGGTTTCAGCAGGCTTATCAGGCATCGGCGCAACTGGTGAATTCCGCCAGAACGGTATTCGACACCCTGCTTGCCGCCGCACGAGGATAGTTTATGCGTATTTCAACACCGCAAATGCAGTTGTCCGCTCTGAACTCGATTGTTAGTCAACAAGCGGCACTTAGTAAAACGCAAATTCAGGTCGCGACCGGCAAGCGCATCCAGACTCCCGCCGACGATCCGATCGCGTCCAGCACACTGCTTGATTTAAGTCAGTCGGTGGCGGTGACCGATCAGTATCAGCGCGCCGCCGAGGCCGCCAAAACCCGTCTGGTTCTGGAAGACGGCACCTTGTCGAATGTGCAAGATGTTTTGCAGCGCGTGCACGACCTGGTGATACAGACCGGCAGCACCTTGTTGAGCAACAGCGACCGGGCGCAAATCTCCGAAGAGGCGCAACAGATTTTGGACGGGTTATTAGCCGCCGCCAACACCACCGATGCCAATGGCGATTATCTTTTCGCCGGCTTTCAAAGCGGCGCCATACCTTTTACGCGCAACAGCAATGGCACCTATAATTACAGCGGCGATGACGGACAGCGCGCCGCGCAAATCGGCGCATCCTTATTTGTCAACGATGGCGATTCCGGCACCGCCGTATTTCGCAACATCAAAAACGGCAATGGCACATTTCAAACCGCCGAGGGCGGCAATACGATTACGCCCGGCCCGAATCTTGGCAGTGCGGTCATTGATCCGGGCACGCTCAGCGGCACCTTTATTCCGGACACGTACACCATCGCGTTCGCGGCGGTCCCGGCCAGCAGCCCCACCACGTACACTTACACGGTCACCGACTCATCCGCCGCGGTGATCGCCGGACCAACAGCCTATACGGACGGCGCCCAGATCGACTTGAGCGCCGTGGGCATTAAAACATCAATACGCGGCACACCGGCGGACGGTGATCGGTTCACTCTCAGCCCAAGCACCAATCAGGATGTGCTGCAGACGGTGCAAAATTTTGTGGATACCCTGCGCACCGGGTTTCACGATGCCACGAGCCAGGCGGTGTATGAAAATGCGTTGAACCGCGTGGGAGCAGGTCTGAATGCGGCGATGGACAACGTGCTTTCGATCCAGGTGCAAGTCGGCGCGCGCCTGAACGCGGTGGATGAACAAATGTCCAATAACGAGTCGTATGCCGCGTATTTAAAGGAAGCCAAATCAAATATCGAGGATCTGGACTTCCCCGAAGCCGTCAGCCGCATGAACCAGCAAATGGTCAGTTTGCAGGCGGCCCAGCAATCCTTTGTGCGGGTTCAGAATCTATCGTTATTTGAAATGCTGGGATAATTTCGCACCCGTGCCGTGAAGCGCCGGCGCGGCGTTGATCACGGCTTCAAAATTTTCTTCAGCCGCAATCAAAACGACTGGAATTCTTTACGCGTTCCCCTTGAAAAAACTTGTTTTTTTAATCCCAGAATCATGTTCATGATTTTGTCATAACCTGCCTCTAAATAATTTCCGGATTACCTAAAGTTCAGTGCATTGCGACCGCTAAGCTGACTGGTAGCGGTAAATGTCGCGCGCGCGATATATCCGCTAATTACAAATAACGGTGGGCCGCGGCACACCGTTCTTACGAGGATTCACTTCATGGCTCTTACCATTAACACCAATATTTATTCAGTCAATGCCCAGCGCAATCTGCGTAGAGGCGAAACCCCTTTACAGAATGCATTACAACGGTTGTCCACCGGCTTCCGCATCAACTCAGCAAAAGACGATGCCGCCGGTTACGCTATCTCGACTCGCCAAACCACGCAGATCAATGGTTTGTCGATTGCCATCCGTAATGCAAACGATGGTGTATCGTTCGCCCAGACCGCTGAAGGCGCGATGGACGAAATGATTACCGCGTTGCAACGTATGAACGAACTGGCCTTGCAATCAGCCAGTAACAACACCGCAACGGACCGCACGTCATTGAACTCGGAAGTTACCCAGCTGGTCAGTGAACTTAACCGTATCGTCAGTCAAACCCGCTACAACGGCGAGTCCTTCCTGAACGAGGCCAAGAGCATTAACGTGCAGGTCGGTACCAGCGTTAATGAATTGATCAATGTGTCAACCTCCAATGTGTCGCCGACCACCACCGGTGTGTCGACGAACTACACCGCCTCGCTGGTTGCCAGTGATGTTGCGCTGGCCGCGGTGAATTCAGCGCTTAGTTCCGGTTTGGGTGCAGCAGCGACTCTTGAAGGAGTTGACCTGGGTGCCGCCATTACCACCGCGTCGGATTTCCAGAACAATGGTGTCAACATCCTGAACCGTATCAATACCTACACCACCGATACCGGCGTGACGGCTTTCAACTTCGGTAATGCGCTGGTAGCGACCAACGCAACTGTGGTTGCGACCACTGCGCAAAGCACCAACTTGGTGGCCGCGGGTTATCTGACGATTAACGGTATCGCCATCGGCGCTTTTGCAGTGGCTTCGGGCGCAACCGCGGTTTATTCGGATGGCGGTGCGGCTTCCTTGGCCAATCTGGCCAGCGCAATTAACGCCAAGTCCACCGATACCGGTGTGACCGCGCACATTGTGGTATCCAGCACGGGTGCAGTGGGCCGTCTTGCTCTGGCCAATGCCACGGGCGCGGGTATTGAAGTCAGCCAGGACACCAACGTAGCTTATGCAAGCTCGTTCTCGACCTTCGGCTTTGGCGCAGGGACCACCTCGGTGTCGGCCAACCAGAACGGCAAAATCATTTTGAATGCCGGTCTGACCAAAACCTCCTTGGCGTTTGATTCGTCTACCACCTCGGCGGCTCTGGGTCTGGCTTCGACGGCGGCCTCGGTTTCGATCACAGCCAACTCCATCAACGCGATCAACGTATCGACCGCAGGCGGAGCCAACGTGGCGATTCTGGCGGTGCAAAAAGCGCTCGATGTCATTACCTCACAGAAGGCCAAACTCGGTGCGGTACAAAACCGTCTGGCCACCACGGTGTCCAACCTTGACAACGTACGTGAAAATGCAACGGCTGCACGTTCACGCATCCGCGATGCGGATTTTGCCGAGGAATCGGCGAATCTGTCCCGCCAGCTGATCACTCAGCAGGCAGGCATCTCGGTACTGAGTCAGGCTAACCAGATTACACAGCAAGTCTTGTCATTGCTGCCACGGTAATCCTGAAGTTTGGGAAAACGGGTGGGAGCAGAGTGCTCCCACCTTTCCCGTTTAGGGAAGTTTGAATGACGAGGTAAAGTCCCCATGGCAATAACATCGACCACAGGAATATTTTCCGGACTCGATACGGGGTCGTTAATCCAGCAACTGATCGCGGTAGAGCGCCAGCCTGTCAAGGCGATGGAAGATAAAAAGGCGAACTATCAGGCGAAGATCAGTACGTTTGGCGCAATCAAAAGTTCATTGTCGGGATTACGCACGACATTGGCGAATCTTGATACCAGTAAAATTATCAGCATGGGTGCAACATCTTCCGATACCAGTGTTTTCACTGCGGAAGCCGCAGCCACGGCAGCGGCCGGAACCTACGCTATTAAAGTCACCAATATTGCTTCGGCACAAACAATTTACTCCACGACGTTTTCGGGTACGACCGCCCAGGTTGCCGACTTGTCCGTGGTTAATTCGCAAAAACTGCGTATTGCAGTGGGTAATGCAAGTCCTACCGATATCACAGTAAATTCAACCAACAATACGCTGGCCGGTTTGCGCGATGCGATCAATACCGCCGCGATCGGGGTCAGCGCATCCATCGTCGACGGCGGCTTTACCATTGACGGCACGAATAATTCGCTCCTCTTCAATGACGGTGCGGATCGTACCGCCACTCTGACTGCTGGGACTTACACGGCAACGACGCTGGCGGCGGAAGTAAAACGCGCCATGGAAGCCGCGAATGGCGGTAGCGATACCTACACCGTGACTTATGACACCACCAAC
Source organism: uncultured Gammaproteobacteria bacterium (assembly GCA_964532385.1). Taxonomy (GTDB): domain Bacteria; phylum Pseudomonadota; class Gammaproteobacteria; order SG8-11; family SG8-11; genus UBA6921. The sequence goes on from CAZHHW010000007.1 coordinate 22,187, forward strand.
AAGAAATTCACCATCGACAACAATTCCGGCAACACCAACGCGATCGATATGTTGTGGGAACATGCCAGCAGCACCGCCGAGTCATTGCTGGGATTTTCAGCGGCCGATCACGACCCCATCGCAATTGGGGCAGCGGCGACCGGTGAAACCGCGGTCGGCGGGTACCGCCTGTTCTTGACATCAAGTAATACCGGTACCACCGGCCGCATTTCCTTGAAAGTCGACGAAGACAGCAACGGCACCTTCGAGGAAGCGGCGGAAACCGATACCACTGGGTTGTCACGCTTTGCATTTAATCCAAGTTATGACAGCAGCGGATTAGTCTCGGGTGGAACCGCCAACTTTACCCAGTCAGCGGTAGCCCTGGATGCCAGTCTGGTGATGAATGGCCTGACCGTAAGCCGCAGCAGCAATAGCATCACCGATCTGATTGATGGCGTGACGCTGAATTTGCTGAAGGACTCCGCCGGCACCACGCTCAATTTAAGCGTGCGTAAAAAAACTGAGGATGTGGCCACCAATCTCAACACCTTTATTTCCAGTTACAACAAGACCATGGGTTTGATACGCGGCATGTCGATTGCCAAAGACGGCAAGGCGGTGCTGCTCACCGGCGACGGCACGGCACGCGGCGCATTGGCCAGCTTACGTGCGGCAACCACCGGCAAGTACAGCGGCAATACCTTGGCAAGTTACGGCATAAGTTCGGATCTGAACGGGCTGCTGACTCTAAACACCACGGTATTGAATGCGGCGCTCAGCGCCAATTCCGCGGGGGTGTTAAGCACCATCGACGCCATGGCAGCGGCCCTTGACACTTCATTGAAAGATTATGTGACGACGGCAATTCCCGCCAAGACGAATGGCTTGACCAGCTCCATTAAGACCATCGATTCAAAAATCGCCAACATCGACCGGCGTTTAGTGATCGATCAGGCCGCATTGCAGCGCAAGTTTATTACCCTGGAGAAATTAACCGGGCAGTATCAGCAGACAGGAAATTTTTTAACTCAGCAGTTCAAGTCCTTGTCCGGTAATTCGGACAAGTAAATGGGGTGAGGTCATTACTTATGGTCAACCAGATCCTATCCAAAGCAAATTACGTAACCGCCGCGCCGCTGCATGCGGAAGCTGCATCGGTCGAGCAAGTCGTGCTCGAAGCCGTTGCTGTATCCGCAAAGAGCGCACAGTTGCCACCGCCTGCCGCGCCGCAACCACTTGTTAACAAAAAAGACCTCGCGCAGGCCATCGATACGTTAAATAAACATGTGCAATTGAGCCAACGTGGAATCGTATTTGCAGAAGATAAAGACACGGGCATCGATGTGATCAAAGTCATCGATAGCAAGACCAAAAAAGTGCTTCTGCAATTTCCATCGGAAGATCTGATTGAAGTGGCAAAGCGGCTTGATGATATGCGCGGTGTCTTTTTTCAGAAGAGTGCCTGAGGGCGCAGGTTAATTTAACGCGTTGCGGACAATACGCACGCCGTGGCGAGAACCAACAACAAAGCAGTAACAAACCGGAAGGTTGGGAGCAAATACATGAGTTTCACAAATCGTGGCAATCCGGCAGCGCATTATTCAGCGGTGAATGTGTTCACCGCGCAGCAGATGGCATCTCCGCACCGTATCGTGCAGATGCTGATGGAAGGGGCATTGCAATCCATCAATAATGCAAAGCGGGAAATGTTGGCCAAGCATATCGGTCCCAAATGCGAACATGTCAGTCGCGCGATCGATATCGTGCAAGCTCTGCGGCGCGCGCTGGACCACAGCGTCGGAGGCCAAATCGCATCGAATCTGGATGCGCTTTACGAATACATGGAATTACAGTTGTTCAAAGCCAATGTCGCAAACGATCCGGCACTGCTCGATGAAGTTTACAAATTGCTTAATACCGTCAAGCAAGGTTGGGATGCGATTCCCGAACAACATCGCAATGCCACCGCCGAACAGTTGCAACAGTCGGCCAGTGCCGCCGCGGCAGGAAATGTCAAGGCGACCGGAACCAATGGCAAGCCGTAATGCTGTCGTCAATGCCACAATCACAGCCTAAACTCGCGGTCACGCCACAAGCGCGCATGGCCGAGATCATCGACATAACCTGGCGTATGCAGCAACTTGCCGTCGAAGCGGAATGGGAATCGTTGTTGACATTACAAACCTTGCGGCAGGATCTGCTACATGATTTTTTTTCCGAACCCCTGGCGGACGATGATCGCGCCTGGATTGCCGTAGCGGTCGGCGAAATTCTGGAGGCCGACCAAGAAATGGAAGCCGCGTGTCAACAAGCGCATGCCTCGATAGGAGCTCAATTGCATGGAATTGCACAGGGCAACAAAGTAAAACAGGCGTATCAACAGACTGAGTAGTAGCGGTTCGAATCATTCGCAGTCATGAACATTTTCCGTTATACCCTCCGCAAGCTTCCGCATTATTTTCTACACTGATTACTGATTGATTTGTAACTCATCCCGTTATTGACAGTGCCTGAATTACGTCACCGGCACAGGCCTGTTCCAGAATTTGACGCCGCTTTGCCGCCGGTAGGCGGTTCCAAATATCAACATTGACACATTCCGGCTGGCGTGACGTGCGTGGCACTGATCTTGCTCTGTTGGTGATAACTAAATACCGCGCGGTGCGGTATTCCTATTACGGCGAGGAAGCGCATATGAACGTCTTGATTCTGGGCGGCGATGGTTATCTGGGTTGGCCTACGGCCATGTATCTGTCGCGGCACGGTCACAAGGTCTCGGTTGTCGACAACTTTATTAAGCGGCAATGGGAGGCGGAAAAAGGCGTCGAGCCGCTGATTCCGGTAGCAACCTTGCACGAGCGTGTAAAAGTCTGGAAACAAGTGTCCGGACAGGAAATTGATTTATACGTCGGCAATATCACCAACCACCGATTTCTATACAGCGTGCTGGCGAGTTGCAAGCCGGATGCAATCATCCATTATGCAGAGCAACCCTCCGCGCCGTTCTCGATGATCGACCGGCATCATGCGGTCGTCACGCAAAGCAACAATGTACTTGGCACGTTGAACCTGATGTTCGCCATGCAACATAGCTGTCCCGATGCGCACATGATCAAGCTGGGCACCATGGGGGAATACGGCACGCCCAACATTGATATCGAAGAAGGCTTTCTGGACGTGGAACACAACGGCCGCAAGGACCGGGTGTTGTTTCCGAAAAAACCGTTTTCGTTTTATCACCTGTCCAAGGTTCACGACAGCGCCAACCTGTATTTCGGCTGCGACGTCTGGGGCATGCGGGTTACCGATTTGAATCAGGGTGTGGTGTACGGTATTGACACCGAAGAAACGAAAATGCACGAACGTCTCGCCACCGCGTTTCATTACGATGAAGTGTTCGGTACGGCGCTGAACCGGTTTTGCACTCAGGCGATTGCCGGAATTCCATTGACGGTGTACGGAGCGGGGAAACACAAACGCAGCTTCTTGAATATCACCGACACATTGAAATGCGTCGAAATCGCATTGAACAGCCCGGCGGCCAAAGGCGAATTCCGGGTGTTCAACCAGTTCACCGAAGTGTTTTCGATGAATGAACTTGCAACCGCGGTGCAACGCGCGGCAGGTCACATGAAGCTGGATGTCAAGATCAAGAACATCGAGAATCCGCGTATCGAGAAAGCCGAGCATTATTACAATCCGAGCAACAACAATTTATTGTCGCTGGGATTGAATCCGGTCAAATTGTCCGACGCCTTGATGGACGACCTGATGGTCAGAATCAAACAGCACAAGAACCGCATTAACCACGACGTGATTTACCCGACCGTGAAGTGGAAGCACGATAAGAAAAAGTCCTCCAGCAGCGAAGCGGCGGATTTGCTGGGCGAGGATTGCGCGAGCGAGTAAGGGTTAGGCATGAATCGATGGAGCTGCATAATTGAAAAAACATGGCTCTGAAATACAATGCGCCTCTTCCCCCTGCAACCTGCCTCTTTGCCGGGGGAGGGGACGTTCTATTCAAACCCTTGCCGCCTTCAATGGAGAGCGCACCTCGCAATGAGATCGAGCCGCAACACGATTCAATTCGGCCGTTACACGGTCGGCGCGGGGCATCCGGTGTTTGTTATCGCCGAGGCCGGCGTGGCGCATTTCGGTTCGATTGAAAACGCGTTCAAGTTGGTGGACATGGCCGTCGCGGCGAAGGCCGACGCAGTAAAATTTCAAATTTTCAAGACCGACTCCCTTATTAGTCATGTCAATGCGGAATGGCGTGAGCGGTTACGTCCCAAGGAATTGCCTTACGACGCGTTCAAGCTGATAAAAACCTATTGTGAGCAATGCGGAATTTTGTTTCTCGCCACCGCGCACGAAGAAGAAAGCGCGGATTTTCTCGCCACGCTGGATGTTCCCGTATACAAAATCGGTTCGGGCGAAGTGGGGAATTTGCCTTATTTTGCGCATCTGGCGAGCAAGGGCAAGCCGCTGATCATTTCCACCGGCCTGCACGACGAGGCGGCGATTCAGGCCATTCTTGACACATGTCATGCCGTGGGTAATCGCGATATTGCGATGTTGCACTGCAATACCGCCTATCCCACGCCGGTGGAGCAAAGCAACCTGCGCACCCTCGCGTGGCTGGCCGCGCGCTTCAAGGTGCCGGTGGGATATTCGGATCACACCATCGGCACGACTGTGCCGCTCGCCGCCGTGGCCTTGGGCGCATGCATTCTTGAAAAACATATTTGTATCGACAAGAACACCGCCGGTTCGCAGGACTGCCGTGTGTCCTGCGATGCCGAGGATTTGCCGAAGCTCGTGCAGGGTATTCGCGATATCGAAGCCGCTTTGGGCAGCGAGAAAAAAATTGTCGCGAATGCCGCGCAAAATTCCTTCGACTGGGCGCGTAAAAGTCTGGTCATGACCCAAGACCTGCCGGCGGGAGCGGTGATTTCCGCCGCGCATCTGGTGGCCAAACGCCCGGGCACCGGAATTACGCCGGCGCGCGTGCGCGAAGTGATCGGTAAAAAATTACGCTGTGCGGTGCAGGCCGACACGTTGTTACGTTGGGAAGATTTTGAGGTGCCAAAATGAAAACCGCACATCGAAAAACTCCTTTCCCGTTCCAGCGGGAAGGAGCTAAAACATGACCCGGCGCATCTGTTTTCTCACCGGCAAGCGCGGCGGTTTCGGTGCGCTCATCCCGACCTTCCAGGCGGTGGATCGGGATCCCGAACTGGAATTGATTCTGATTGCCACCGACATGCACCTGTCGGCCAAGTTCGGCGCCACCATCAATGAAGTCGATACCTGGGTTAAAAACGCGGTGCGCGTGCCTCTGGAGCAAGTGGATGATCGTCCGGTGAGCCGCGCGCAGGCGCTGGGGCGCGCATTATCCGGCATCGCCACGGCGCTGGAACAGATCAAGCCTGACATTTTCGTGGTGCTGGGCGATCGCGGCGAAGTGTATTCGGCGGTCAGCGCCGCACTGCATCTGGGGATTCCCATCGCGCATATCCAGGGCGGAGATGTTTCCGGCAATGTGGATGAAATGATGCGCCACGCTATCACCAAAATGTCGCATATACATTTTCCGTCCACGCAGGCGAGTGCCGAGCGTATCCGCAAAATGGGCGAAGAGACGTCGCGCATTCATGTCGTGGGCGACGCGCATATTGACATGATGCTGCGCGGCGGACGCACTGCGGGCGGCGTGGTACGCAAAAAATTCAAGCTTGATGCCGCGCAACCTTTCGCGCTGGTGCTGGTGCATCCCGAGACGCTGCGGCCGGAAACTTCCTACGCCAACATGAAAGCAGTGCTGGCCGCAATGCGGCAGCGGCAGTTACGCACGTTGGTGGTGTGGCCATGTTCGGATCATGGCTATCAAGGCATTCTGGATGCGATCCACGAAGTTGAAGGGCATGAATTGTTCAGCGTGTATAAAAATATCGATGCGCCGGACTTCTGGGGTTTGCAAAGCGAAGCAGCAGTATTCGCCGGGAATTCCAGTGCGGGATTGATCGAAGCTCCCTATTTCAATCTGCCCTTTATCAATATCGGATTGCGCCAGACCGGCCGTGAACATGGCGCCAACGTTATCGATGTCGCCACGATGAATTCAGTCACGCTGGACGCCGCGCTTGAGCAGGCCTTGTCGAAGTCATTTCGCGACGCATTGCGCGCGCGGCCGTTCAACTTATTCGGCGACGGTAAAGCGGCGGAACGCATGGTGCATGTTTTGAAAACGGTGGAGTTGAATCGCGCGCTGTTTGAGAAGCGCATGACGTATTAACCCGCTCCCTTACACCGGGAAAGATTAGGTGAAGGGGTCTGTATCAGGCAATGGATAAACGCATGAAACCAGAAATCCTTGGCATCCTCCCGGCGCGCGGCGGCAGCAAGAGCATCCCGAAAAAAAATATCGCTCGGCTCGGCGGCAAGCCGCTGATCGCTTACGTTATCGATGCGATGAAAGCTTCGCAACATATTACGCGCGTGATCGTCTCGACCGACGATGCGGAGATCGCCGCCGTGGCGCGCGATTGCGGCGCTGAAGTGCCGTTCATGCGGCCGGCCGAATTCGCGCAGGACAGCAGTCCGACCATGCCGGTGTTGTTTCACGCGGTGGAATGGCTGGCAAAAAATGAAGGCTATCGTCCGGACATGCTGGTGTTGTCGCAGCCGACCTCGCCGTTTACGCGTGCGCAGCAAATGGATCAAGCCATCGAGATGCTTAAAAATGACGCCGGCGCCAGCGCGGTCACGACAGTGATCGAAGTCGAACATAATTATCATCCGTACAATATCCGCCAGATCAATGCGGACGCCAGCGTGACATTTATGCTGTCCGCGGAACATGACCAGTTTCCGACCCGTCAATCCAAACCCATTTTCTATGCTTTCGGCAATGCCTATATTTTTCGTTATGCGACACTGACGCAACAGCGTTCGATCTATGGCAAGCGTTGCTTGCCCCTGATCATCGACCGCTTCAGTGCCTTCGATATTAACGACCCCCATGAACTGGTGATGGCGGAAGCGATGCTGGCGGCCGGCGCAATCAAATTGAGATAGCCATGGACAAAGCCATTTACTATGAAATTCTGAATTACCAGCCCGCCAACCTCGCGCTGCTCAATGAACATTTTAATGTCACGACCTTGCACGACCCGGCTGAGCTCAACTCCGCCTATCTAAGTGATTGCGCCTTGCTATTCGCGCCGCTGGGTTATCACTGCGGCAAAGACATCATTGAACACGCGCCGCGCATGAAAGTCATTGCGACGAACACTACCGGCGTGCCGCATATCGACGTGGCGCAGGCACAGGAGCATGGCATTCAAGTCGTGTCCCTGCAGGGCGATACCGAATTTCTGGACAAGATTACTCCCACTGCGGAACTGACCATCGGGCTCATCATTGCCATCACACGCAACCTGATGCCCGCGCTCGAGTTTGTGCGCAAAGGCAAATGGGGCCGTTGGGATTTCGGCGGTCCCGCGATGTTGTCGCGTATGAGTCTGGGTCTGGTCGGCTTTGGGCGGCTGGGAAAAATGGTCGCACGCACGGCGCACGCCTTGGGGATGCAAGTGGGTTATTACGACCCGCATATTCATCACGACGACACATGGCCCTATCGGCGCTTCAGCAGCTTGGAAGAACTGGTCGCCAACAACCACATCGTTTCGGCACACGTGGTAATGAAAGAGTCCAATCAGCACATGTTCAATGCGGCTTTGTTTTCCAAATTCAAACGCGGCTCGTATTTTGTCAATACCGCGCGTGGCGAGCTGGTCGATTCCCAGGCCTTAATTAACGCGATGGAGTCGGGCATTGTCGCGGGTGCCGCGCTGGATGTCATCGACCATGAATTCGAGCCGGGTTTTGACCAGCAAGCGTGGAATCATCCCTTGATTCGCTATGCGCAAAAACACGGCAATTTGCTGATTACGCCGCATATCGCCGGTTCAACGCTCGATGCATGGTCGCTAACCCAACGGCGGGTGATCGAACGTGCGATCGCATTATGCGGCCCCGGCACGGCAAAGCGGGTTAAACGCAGGCGCACCTGACGACGAATAATCCGCGCACCGCGCGATTTCCAGTAACCAGAGCGGAGAAGATGTAATGAGTTATGTTGCAAACCTGGACAGTGCGCGTACTTATCTGAAAGTCGGTCGCGTCGAGCGTGCACGCGAGTCATTGCTGCGCGCGTTATCCGGTGTTCCCGCGGAAGAGAAAGTGGCAAGCAATGGCGCCTATCTGAATATTCTGTCTTTACTGGCCAAGCTTGCTTTCGGCGAAAAACCCAAAGGTCCGGTGGAGGAATACATCAACGAAGGCTTGCGGGTAAAAAGCGATCATGCCGATCTGTTGTTTCTCAATGTATTGCTGTTGCTGGAAGCAAAGCGCTTCGACGAAATGCTGGCGACATTGGGAATATTTTTAGTATCGGCGGCGCCGGATACGCACTACATGTATGAATTCGCCGGCGACAAGGCTTTGCAGGAAGTCTTCACTAATCTGTTGCCGACGGCCTACCAGCATTGTTCGCGCCGCGATGAACTGAAAGCCCTGTTCACGCGCCTGGCTGCTGCGTCCGGCACACCCGCGTTGACACGCGCATTGGATGTATTTGCAACTTTGGATCAGCGAGATGGCCATGAAATCAGCAAAAAAGCCGGCACCTAAAACTGTCGCCGGTAAACGCATTCTGTTTCCGCTGGCGCGTATCGATGTTGAAGCGACGCAGGGTAGAGTGCTTGGTCTTGCGGCTCGGCTTGCGAGCAAAGGCGCGCAAGTTGATGTAATGAGCCACCATCTGGACACGGTTGAACGGGCGAAAAAACGCCTGGAAAATATCGACAATGTGCGCGTAATTCATAACACTTCCCGGCCGGTGCATTGGACGCCGCAACGGCGCGACGACATCGTGCGCGCTTTCATTAAAGACAATATGGACTTGCTCATTCCCGGCACAGACATGCCGTACTGGAAAAGCGCCGCGTTTGATGATTTTAGGGGCCATGTCTCGGCGCATACCTTCGACCCGCTCGACAAAAATTACGACCTGATCATGTTGCCCATTCCGTCGATGGATGAATCGGCGGCGCTGGAAGCCGATGTGCTGGTATCGAACTGCTTTTTCCATGCGAAGGAAAATGCCATCCCGGTGCTGGGGTTGCAGGTGTATCCGGCGTTGCAATCGCCACGCATTTATTTCCGTTTGCTGAACCATATTCTGGTTCGTTCCGACACGGAAGCGGAGGTGTACCGGGCGGGTGGGGTACCGCCCCAACGCTTGCATATCCTGGGCGACGAGCGCGATACCTATTGCCTGGATACCATCGAGGACGTGTACAAAAACCTGTTGTTCGATGATCAGATTAAAGTCGAAAAGAATGAATTATTCATCGTGATAACCAATCACTCGCGCTACCGGGCGCAAGTGATCGAGACCATCAAGGCCATCGCCAAGTTACCGTTTCCAACCGTCGTGTGCTTCGTCAAAGTGCAGTTCGAGGTGCGTGACCTGCACGAAGATCAAATCGTCGACGAATTGATCAAGCCGCATTTGGACAAGCTCGGCAGTCACTACATCAGCGAAATCAGATCGATCGGAAAACTTTCGATGTTGTGCGACGTGTCGATCACCACAACCTACGTCACGCCGTTGCTGTTCGCGGCCCAGTACGGAAAAGGAGCGGTTGTATACAATCCAATCCGGGCTTTTGCCGGCCGGCAGGACGGCATTGAGTTCATCACCCATGAAGAGGAATTGCGCCGTTATTTGACGGAGCAGTACGCGCTTAAACAGACGCGCTCCAATGTGGTCGACATCGTTGCGGAGATCGTGTCATGAGCTTGCGCGGAAAAACTGTAGCCTGTTTTGTAGCGCTGCCGCATCACACCCGTTTTCTGTTGCCGATCACCGAAGCGGCCACTAAAGCCGGCGCGAAGGTGGTGTTTTTTTTACCGCTGTCCGATTATCCGTTCGAGCGTGATCTTGAACGGCTGGGTTATCCATACCATTTCATGCCGGATTATGTCGACGAAGAATTAAAAAGAAAAATCACCGCATCGTACAACCAATTTGTCGATACCTGGGCCGAGCGTTATGGGCGCTGGGATGGCGTACGGCTGTGGCCGCTGTTCGAACAGGAACGTTCGATGACCAGTTGTATCGAGGAGTGCTTTTGCATCGAACGTATTATTGAAAAAGAACAGCCCGATGTTTTTCTAGCGCTGCACGAACGCAACCGCTGGGGAAAATTAATCGGGCACATGGCCAATAAACACGGCGTGCCGCTGATCACCCTGCAAGAGGGCGATTATCACGAATCGCGTTTGTCGTTCAGCGCGCACACGGAATTCTCCACCGTGGATTTATTGTGGGGCCAAGCTTGCAAAGACACCTTGGTTAAACATCACTGCGCGGCGGAAAAAATCGTGCTGACCGGCAACACTCATCTGGATACGGCACGGCGGATCAATACCATGCCGCACAACGTCGCACGCATTAAAAAAGAATTGAAGCTACCCGCGGACAAAAAAATCGTGTTGGTACTCGCGGATCTGGAATGGGGTGCGATCATCGATGAACGCGTGTGGGCGGAATTCATGGGAAATTTCCCGGAGGATGCTCATCTCGTATTTAAGTGGCATCCCAACGTCAAACGCAGCACCATGCTTGACATTAAAAAAATAATCGAAGCCATCGCGCCTCGCGCGACGTTCTTGTACATGCATAATGCCTACGAGCTGCTGGCGGCCGCCGATTATTGCGTGACGCTGGGAAAAACCACGCTGGCATTGGAAGCCGTGGCCTTTGGCAAACCGTTGTTTGCACTGCCGTCATTTCCGGCCAGACAACAGTATTATGCCGACCTGGGTGTGGCATTACCTATAGATCCCATCGGTAACTGGGACAACCTGATCAACGTGATGCGCGATGGTGTGCCACCTCATCTGCAGGAAGCCATTGACCGCTACCTCACTCATTCGTTTTACAAACTGGACGGCAAAGCGGCGGAGCGGGCGGTGAGTATCGTCGATTTTGTAATCGAACAACGCAATGCGCAAAAAAAATCCAGTGTAGCGAAACCACGATTTGAGCGCGCCGCGGTTGCGGGGCGCGTCAGTTTCATCGTGCCCAGCGGCCATGACGGCGAGGCGTTTTTAGCCACGGTCACATCGCTGGCGCAAAATGTAAATTACACGGACTGGGAGCTGGTAGTGGTCATTAACGATGCCGATGCCGAAGCTGTCGTGCAAAGTCTGGGCGGCGATGTCGTGCTGGTAAAAGATTCCAGCGAGATGCTTGGGCAGCTCTACAATAAGGGGGCGGAGCTTGCCAGTGGCGACACCCTGGTATTTATCAAGCCTGGTACGGTATTTTTGAAAGGTGAGGGCTTGGTGGAGTTGGCCCAGCGGGGTGTTACGGGTACCGAGATCCGCGATACGCAAATGGCGCCGCTGAATCTGGGCTATCGCTTCGATTTCAACTATGTCCCTCAAGCAATTATCAAAGAAGGCATGGAGCGTGATGCGGTCGGCGGGGGATTGCTGGCGTTATCGCGCGCGCTGTACGAAAAACTCGGCGGTTTCGATGCGCAGATCGCCGATTGTCTTATCGAGCCGGATCTGTGTCTGGCCGCGCGTCACGCGCAGGTGCCGATTCTCTATGCAAGCAACAGCCTGGCCGCGCGGTTTAAGGATATTTTTCCGGTTGCGCACAGCGACGAGCATTGGCAACCGCGCGTGAAATTCTTCGCCAAGTGGGTCGGTGAAATACCGAAGGACGACGATTACGTGAGTTTTGCAAAGGCGTTGCTACAAGTTTGAGCATCGCGACCCGTGCCGCAGTACACTACCTGCCTATCGATCGACGCAGGCTCATGAGGTAACCCTATGCTGCAAACCAACATCATGCGCGCAATACTCGTTACGCTTTTTATTTTGGGAGGAACTCCGGCCATGGCTGCAAGCGACTGCGCTGAAACGCTGAACTTCGTGAAACGTAATTTGGTGGGCGATAAGGAAATAAATCTGTGCAAGGAATATCAAGGCAAAGTCGTGCTCATTGTCAACACCGCGAGCAAATGCGGCTTCACGCCGCAATATGAAGGACTGGAGGCCCTGTATCGCAAATACAAGGAACGCGGTTTAGTGGTGCTGGGATTTCCATCGAACGATTTCGGTAAACAGGAGCCGGGGACGGCGCAGGAAATTCAGGCGTTTTGTAAAAACACATATGGAGTCGAGTTTCCGATGTTTGAAAAAACCACGGTCACCGAACGCAATGCCGAGCCCATTTACCAAACGCTCGGACGCTTGTCCGGCGAATTTCCGCAATGGAATTTTCATAAATATCTGATCGGACGGGACGGCAAACTGGTGGCGAGCTATCCAAGCAAGGTGGACCCGCAAAGCGCCGCAGTGACGCAACAAATCGAAAAATTGTTATAGTTTCGCCGTTACGCGTGCATGGATGACACCACCGGCCAAGTTCCTTTTCTTCGTGAAATCATCCTGTTTCTCGCCCTGACCGGAATTCTCATTCCGCTGTTGCAACGTTTTCATATCAGCCAGGTGCTGGGCTTTCTGGTCACAGGAGCCGTGTTTGGACCCTTTGGTCTGGGTTTGTTCGTCGATACCTTCCCGTGGTTGATGCACATCAGTTTTCCGCGTCTGGAAGGCGCGCGCATTCTCGCGGATTTCGGCGTGGTGTTCCTGCTGTTCCTGGTCGGACTGGAATTGCCGGCCGAGCGGCTGTGGGCGATGCGCCGGTGGGTGTTCGGCGCAGGTTCCGCACAGATATTAGTCAGCGCCTTGTTGATCGGCACACTTGCATTTGTGTTTGGTAACTCCTGGCAAGCGGCGGTCATTCTGGGCCTGGTATTGTCATTATCGTCGACCGCCATCGTGGTGCAATTACTCACGGAGCGTCATGCGCTCGCATCGGCTGTCGGCCGCTCCAGCTTCGCGGTATTGCTGCTGCAGGATCTCGCCGTGGTGCCTTTGCTGGTTCTGATCGATATCCTCGGTCAGCCGGGCAGTGGGAATTTTTTGTGGCTGGTGGCCGTGGCGTTGGCGAAAGCCGTGACGGTCATCGGCGTTATCGTGTTGTTGGGCCGCGGGGTGCTGCGACCGTTATTTCATCGTGTTTCAGTGACGCGCCAGCCCGAGACATTTATGGCCATGACGTTGCTCAGCGTCTTGGGCATCGCTGCGTTAACTTGGCTGGCCGGGCTGTCGATGGCGCTGGGTGCCTTTCTGGCCGGCCTGCTGTTGTCCGAAACCGAATACCGTCATGAAATCCAGGCGACCATTGAACCATTCAAGGGGTTGCTGATGGGCATGTTTTTTATGACAGTGGGCATGAGTGTCGATGACCGCACGCTGCTGCAGGATCCGCTCTGGATTCCGCTTTCAGTGGTGGGGCTGTTTGCGGTGAAGGGTCTGGTCGTGATACCGATCTTCAGAGGCTGCGGACTGTCCTGGGGGCAAGCTGCCGAATCAGGCGCATTGCTTGGACAAGGCGGTGAATTCGCCTTCATCGTCCTGGGCATCGCCATTGCGCAACACATGTTGCCGAATGAGACCGGACAGTTTGTGATGCTGGTGGTTGGCTTCAGTATGTTAGCTTCACCCATCGCAGCGCGTGCGGGACGAGACATTGGACAATGGCTCGACACTCATTGGAAGCAGGGCATCTCGGTTGCGCCCAATGAAGTGCCTGAACTTGACGGACATATTGTCATTGCCGGTTTTGGCCGGGTCGGGCAATTGCTTGGGCAATTATTCGACAGCCAGAAGATTACCTACCTTGCGCTCGAACATAATGTGAATACTGCGAATGAATTGCATCTTCTGGGATTTCCAGTGTTTTCAGGCGATGCCAGCCGTCCGGATTTATTACGCCAAGTGCGCGTTGACCGCGCGCGCGCCGTGGTCATCACCATGGATCATTACAGTGCCGCGCTCAATGCTGTGGCCTCGATCCGCCACAACTATCCCACGGTGCGTATTTTTGCGCGTGCGCGCGACGAAAAACATGCGCAGTTGTTATTACGGGCGGGAGCCAACGAAGTGATTCCCGAGACGCTTGAATCCAGTTTGCAATTGGCCGCGTTTGTACTTGAGGAGATCGGCATGCCGGAAGAAACCAGCGCCGGATTAATTCAGCGCGAGCGCGAAAAACACATTCTGACCTTCCGGGAAGATTAGAGGCATCGCGTTACCAACACTTGCCGTGAAGTTATTTCTGCGACAATTTATGATAAATGTCGAGGTAGCGATCAGGCTCGTTGATATTGCCCAGGTCCGCCATACCTTCGGGAAGCAACGCTTGCACTTGTAGTTGCGGCGCCCGATCCGTCTCCCGAATAATCTCGATTTCCAGGGTGACTCCCGAGGGTGTGAATCCTGAAATGGTGCCGCGCTCCCGATCTGAAAATTGCACGTTACCCATTTTTTTCATTGCTTTTACAGCGGTATCAAACACCAGATCATAACTTTGCTGGTCTGCCGCTGGAGTGGCAACGGGGGGCTGCGTTGCGCAGCCTGCAACGGCTACAAAAATAGCGAGTATCCACCACCCGCGCTTCCAGTTTTGTAATAAGAATTCAATTTTTATCATTGCGGTCCCTGGCGCACGATGAATATTTACCGGCTCAGTATATCTAAATAGGGCGTGATCGAACCTCTATAATTCGTGATCCGTTGAGCTTTCCGGCAATAAATGAAGGGTATGTGATGCATGGTTATGCAGTTTTAGGCTGCAATAAAACAGTCATATAAAACGGATATTGTGTAAGCACTTCCAATACAAATTCATATTGCCGAGGTAATCATATGTACTTGGTAAACACATTAGTCCGCGCATTGCGTTCCGCGATTTACCCTACGCTGTTCTGGGTAGCGTTAATCTTATTTGCCTACTTCGCTACCGTACAAACCTCCCTGGGTTAGCGAAACATTTTGATCTGTGGAATGATCATGCCACGTAGTTCATTTGCTGCGGCTTCACTATTTCTATATTAATTAATGGAGCCAGAGCATAACTTTTTCATGGCGCGTCACATCGCTTTCATTGGCCTACACACAATCCATAAGCGGGTGGGTTGCGAAACCCAGTTGTCATGACGCAAAACATGACGCAAACCGGAATATCTATTATTTAACATAATATACATTATGCGAAGTTATGTTAGTTTTAAATCAAACTCATTCACCACAATTACGGCTCACATCCTTTCGTGTTCTGGTACGTCGCGTTTGTTGGAATTTACTTCATGAGCGAAGCCGCCGTCGATCATGACTCGGCGAGCTCAACTTGCAGTAGGTCGCCTTTTGCGGATTGATGCTGGTGATGTCGGGATTCAGTTCGAGTAATTTCTTGACCTTCTGTTCCATATTTTCGCTATAGAGCAAGGTCGCGCTGACGCCTTTGTTTGCATGCTTCGTGATCCAGTCAAAGTTCAGTATCTCTTCGATGTGCAAATCGGTGCTGCGAAAATCAAGCACAACTTCCTTGATCGCAGGATTGAACTCCTGCACGAACTTGCGTTCGATTCGATTGAAAGCATGGGAAAGCAACGTGCCTTCGACTTTAAGAATCAACTTGGTCCCATGCTCCACGCGCGCATCGATATGAACGCGTGACAGCCGGACAATATTGATGATGAACGTCGCCAGCACGGAGACGGTCACGGCGGTATAGATGTCCACCACAACGACGAGAAACGTGGTTGTGAAAAAGATCAGCGCGACTTTCTTGTTGCTAAAGAGGTAGCGTTTGATCTTTTCGCCATTGATCATAGTCAGGCCGCTCAAGAACAAGACGCCACCGAGAATGGCGAGTGGGATGTACGCCAAACAGAAATCGAGCGCGACGACCAGCACGACGGTAAATGCCGCCGAGTACAGCAGCGAGCGTGGACCGGAATTTAATTCTTTCTTGGAAACACTCTTATTGATTGAATTCGCGGAGGGCGCGCCATGCAGAAACGCCAACACGATGTTTTGCACTGCCTGCGAAAAAATATCCCGCAGCGGATTGAATACTTCGTGATCGCTGCGGATCGCCTTGGCGACGGTAATCGCCTGCAACGTGCCGATGATTGCGATGACGAACGCCGGGGTGATCAGGTTTGCGATGACCGGAAAACTGACTTGGCGCAGATCCGGTAAGCTGGTCTCCAGACCCAACTTGATCCATCCCACCCGCTCGATCTGAAACGAATTAAAGCGTTCCAGCACGATCAAGGTAATGAATCCAGCCAGCAATGAAATGACAACACTGTAACGTTTGTACTTTGTTTTGCGCGTGATCAGGCCCGTAATAATCGTGACCGCGCCCAAGAGCACGGCGTAGTAGCTGCCCTCGCCTTGCAGCGTGCTGATGATCAGACTGATGACGTCAAAGGTGAGCCACTGCTCGTTCGACATCTGGGGAAGACCAAGCACCATGTACAAAGTCGAGAGCACAAACAGAATACCGATTCCCAACACCAGCCCTTCGATAATGTCGTTGTTCAAGTAATCGGTGACATGGTATTTCGCGAACACCAAACAAAACACCAGCTGCCAAACCCCCACCATGAGCGCCAAGGTGGCGACGTAGCCGACGTAGAGATCGCCCATCTGCGGTGCGAACGGTGTAATCGCAACCGCAATCAAAATTGACGTCGCTGAATTTGGACCGCCCACTGCATATTTCGAGGCATTCAGGAAATAGCCAACAATCGCGCACACGATGCTGGAGATGATCATCATGACCGGCGGCACACCGGCGAGAAATGCAAAGCCGATGCTCATGGGCAGATTGATCAGCGCCATCACGAAGCCAGGGAAAATATTCGTGGAGGCTTCAGCTCGTATCAAGGTTCTCACGTGCTGCCCCCTGTTTTCTCCGCAAACCACCATTGCATGGTGCGATTAATCACGTAGTTGTAGAACACGCTGAGGTTATTGGTTTCCGGCGACGAGGGTCGCGTTTGCGCGCGTATGAACTCCGCGATATCGACGGCTTCCTGCGCTGTCGTCAACGGATGTTCGTGACTCGCGCCGGGCGGCATGTTGTTTTGCACGAAGGATGCGAAGCGCTCGGGATACGACATCGTCGCAGTGCGCACAAATGCTTCGCTGCCATTAATCGGCGGCGGATGCATCGATGGATCATGATCGTACTTATCGGTCCCGTAACCGGCTGGACCATGACATTGCTGACACTTATCGACGTACGCTTTCTGCCCGGCCATATTGCTGGCGTGTTGCACTGCGGTGCCGCGGATATTTTGGATGCCGCGACTCTCGCGCATGGTTCCAATGGGAAGCCGATTTTTTTCGCCCACCCAAGCGATGTAAAGACCGATGAGTTTGTAATACTCGGAATTGGCGCCATACAGAACTTCGTTGATGGAATGCGCGTAGCAACGGGCAATGCGCATGCGGTTGGTGTAAACCATGTTCTGCGATGAATACACCATTGGATAATTCACCGCAGCGTCGGCCATATGCGCCGCATATTCCGTGGTGCCACCCTTCAGATGACACGACGAACAGTTCATGCGGGTGTCCCAAAAATACGTGTACCCCGACGGTCGGTGTCGGGTGGTTTGGGTGAAGATGTTGCAACCCTGAACGATATAGGGTGCGATGTCGCCTTTCGGAATCCCGTACTCGGCAAACACCTCGCGGCAGGTGGGCGAAGTTTCTAAGGCTTCCAACTGCGCTTCTGAAAGCGGGCTGCCGTCGTCGGGCTCGACATCAAAAACGAGCCCCTTTTGGCGCGCCTTCTCAAACGCGTACACCATGATTTCGGTGATGCGCACATCGTTATAAAACGGTTTCGTGCCGCCGTAACGTTTAACGAATTCGTATTGCAGCGCTTTTTCAAAATCGATGATGCGGCCGGTTTCTTTATCTAACCTGGGATACTTGACCCACAGCTCACCCAGCGATGGCGCGATGGCATTGGGACCTTCGGCATGGCAGTCTATGCAATTTTTGACTGAGGCATTGGTCGCGGCAAAATTGTTAGATTTTGTGAACTGAACGAGATTGTCGTTCGATGAATGGTGGACATGCACAGCCCCATTCCAAAGCATTTCTTCAAAATGCCCCGCCCGCTCCATGGGGCCTACGTCTACTTTGCATGCTGCGCAGGTCTCACTCACGCCGGGGTGGTAATCCACCCCGTTGAAGTAAAACAGAGCAGACAACAGCGCTGCCATAACGGCAACGCTGAAAAGATCTTTTTTGCTTAATTTAAAAGCCAAGCTCATACGTACCCTCTAACGACATTTTGGGGGTATAGCGGACGCTCGAACTGATTCTGGAATGGAACTTCAGGAATGGAACGGACCCAGACGTGAAATTACCGAGAAGTACTTACATGCGTAACGTCCATTTAGGCGCTTGAAATGTAGAACTAGCTCTCTACCAATAATCAAGTTAACGAAGACCCTAAAACACCACACGTTATACGATTAATTGTGGCTTACTTGTGAATGCCAGGAAAACCACATTCGTTGAATTATATATTGGGCATTCAAGTGATCAAAATAGCCGACGGACTTTAACAAATAATAGTCGATAGTCGCCCCTTCATGCTCCATCAGACGTCGCGAACAGTTTGGTTTCAAACGGTAGGTCGTCACCTGCGTCACGGGTTTCTCGAATGTTGTCATGCCTTGACACGTCAATACTATGCCGATCGAGCGCATTGCTGGTTGCGCAGCGCTAAGTTTCCGCCGTTGACAACACAATGCTCTGCGTTACAGCAGACATGACTTTATTTGCCATTATTCTCGCCAGTTCAGCGTTGTTATCCGCGTAATAAATCCTTCATCGTTTTGTCATCACCGCGACATTGCGGGTTGCCATTCTGCATAGCGTTCCAGAATCAACCCCACCCTATTTTTTAGGAGAGTCGCATGGATCGAGCAACCTTATTCAAACACACTGCGATTGCCGCCGCCGTCGCCGCATTTGGAATGAATGCCAAGTTGGGCCACGCGGACAGCGCAGATTTCGGCGCGCATGTCGAGCAGCAACTCAAAGCCAAAGCAGAGAAATTATTCGGCATAGAACAGCCACTCAGCACGTCTGCCCCCGCCACCACCGGTGCGTATCGCACCGCTGCACAGAGTGCTTATGATCAAGTATCGGTAGCGAAAGGTCTTAAGGTGCAATACATTTCGCGCAGCTCCGCGCAAAACGCCGATATGATGTTGCTGTGGCCGAATGGTCAAAACCCGACACACATTATCAGTGCGGTGGAGGAATCCAGTCCGCATAAAATCGGCATGCTGCCGAGCGGTATCGACAAACTTACACCATCGGTACAGCGAGTTGATCTCGCGACGGGCGCCGCGGAAATCATTCTGCGCGGTCTATCCAGTGCGGATGGCATCCGCATGACCGCCTGGGGCACGCTCCTGGTGTCGGAAGAAAACAGCAGTGGTAACGCGTACGAAATCATTGATCCACTGCATGTAACCAATCATACCGTCATCAATCGTGCCCTCGGCACCATCGTTGATGCCGACGGCAATCCATCGAACCGGATCGTAAAACGCAGCGCGTTGCCGACCATGGCCTGGGAAGGAATCGGCATGCTGGCCAACGGCGTGGTGATTGCCGGCGATGAATTGCGTCCTGGTTCTCCGGGCAACGCCGGCGGCGGTGCGATCTTCAAGTTTGTGCCGAGTATTGTCTATTTACCGGCCAGTGGTCCAATCAGCGACTTGGAACAATCGCCGCTGGCCGCAGGCCGTGTGTATGCCCTGCAATCAAGCTGTGTAAACAACACTCAGCAATTCGGCCAAGGATGTGAAATCGGTTTAGGCGCGTGGATCGCGGTAAACGCCACGAGCGCGCGCGCCGATGCGAACAGCAGCGGCGCTACCGGTTTTTACCGTCCGGAAGATCTGGAGCTGGACCCGTTGTACAGCGATGCCGCCAACCCAGGCGCGGTGCGTTTCTGCTGGACCAATACCGGCAATGCAGAGGCCGGCAATTACGGTGAAGTCATGTGTGGTGTCGACAACGAACCGCTGGTCACCACATTCACCGACAGCAGCGGCGCGCTCAAGCCCAAGCGCACCACCACGATCAATCGTTTTGTCGAGGGCGATGCGGACTTCAACCAGCCGGACAATCTCGCCTTTCAGCCCGGTACCGGAAATACTTATGTGATCGAGGATAACCCCAACGGCGACATCTGGGCTTGCCTGCCCGATGGTGCGGACCGTGACATCAAGACCGACGGCTGCGTGAAAATCCTTTCGGTAAAAGATACATCGGCCGAGCCAACTGGTTTCTTCTTCGCACCGGACGGCAAAACGGCTTATGTCAATATTCAGCACTCCGACGACAGCAACATGCCGATGCTGGACGACTACGGCACCGATGACCTGATAAAGATTACCGGCTTCAAGGTCAAGAAAGATTGAGATTAATAACGAGGGCGCCATGAAGCCGAAAAATTAATAGTCATGATCTGTTCCAATTGCAACGGATCTCCGCCCTCGCGGCGATGGCTTCGCGGCACTCACATGGCTTAACCAGGCATTGGAAATTTTTTCTTGCACGCTATTCTGTGCCTGCCGCGCTTGCAGATTGGCGAAGTCCAACTCAAACAGGGGCTGATGCTGGTTGAAGCAGGAGAAAACAAACCGGGAGGTCTCGCCGCTGGCGCTGTCCACATGCCGGCACAGGCACTGCGCGCAGATTTCTTTCATCATGCATTGCATCGGGCTGTTAACGGCCGCGACCGCCAACATGTCCGGCTTGAGCTGATGTTTGAGGCGGGTTTGCAGCGCTGTGGAAAATTGCTGCATCGCGCCGGGGTGATCCGAAAGCACGATGCAATCGCTTTGCGTCAGCCAATGCCGGTGTGCGCCGTGGGTCTCCATACAGGTATCAAGGAACTGCGCTAAGCCCTGTGTGAAGCAACAGTCCTGCTTGCGCTGCATGAAAAGCTGCGGCCCCTCGTCGAAAATCCACAGCGCCTGATCGGTCAATATTTCCAGCAAGCTTTGTACCCGGCGCGCCTGCTCCGGGTTACGGAAGCGGCCGATGAAGAAAATGCGGTTGCCCGCGGCACGCCAGCTTGCCGCCCCGTCGATGACACTGGTCACCGCCGAGTGCCCGCCGATCACCGTAATCGTGCCTTGCTGCGGTATCGGCAAGCCGGTACCGGTCGGCCCCATCAGCACCACCGGCGTTCCCGGTTTAAGGCTGGCTGCGATGCGGCTCGATGCGCCGACACTGTTGACCAGCAATTGAACTTCGCCACGCGTTTTATCGACCTGCATACCGCCGATGGCCATGCCTTCCATAGTCAATGCGATGCCATGCAAGCGCTGCGACAGCGCATCGAAATTTTGTAATCGATACACCTGGCCCGGCCGCCAATGCTGCGCCGCCTGCGGTGCGCGCACGGTGAGCCGCGTGAGATGCGCGGCCAGCTGTTCCACGCGCAGGATTTGCGGCTGCAACCGCTGCTCCAATTCCGCCGCGAAACCTGCCCAGTCATGCTCAGGCGCCTGCAGCGGACGCGCGCGCAGCGGTGCCAGCAATTTTACGATCTCGTGCGCGGCGCGTTTGCCGGAAGCCATCGCTTTCACTACGCTGCCATGAAACTGCGGATGGGTATCGCCGATGAAGGAAACGCGCAATGCCCCCTTGGCGTAAGAGGTAAAAAATCCGGGCGCGGCGGTTTTGTGATTGCCCACGCCGCTGACGCGCAGCAGCTCGCCGTTGTCGCCGATGCGATGCGCGGCGAAAAATTTTCCGTCCATCACGATGCTGCCCGGGTGCTCGCGTGCGTAGACGGTATTGGGAACGCTGCCGGCCGCAACGAACACCGCGCGCGCGGGTAACGTCACGATCTCATCGCTGCCCGCACGCCGCAGACGCAGTGCGCTGACATGCGCATGCGCATCGAGTAACGCTTCGACCGGCTCCAGATTCTCCGCATAGTAAATGCCCTCTTCCAGGGCTTTGCTGATTTCTTCATGATTGCGCAAATAGGCGGGCGAAGTATTCATCGCGCGGCGATAGGCGACGGTGACGCCGCCCCAGGCATGAATCAAGCGCGCGAAATCGGGCGGCTCGCCCACGCTGCGCGCGCGTTCGCGTTCGGCGCGCACCGCGCGTCCATGCGCCAGAAATTCCGCGAGGATTTCAGCTTCCAGCGGGTTCCACTGCGGCGGCGCCTGCGTGGTTGCGGCGAGCGCTTCCCAGCGCGCCAGAGTTTTTTCCACCTGCCGAATGTAATAAGCCTGCACTTCGGTGGCAGTGTCGATGGCAGTGAGCCCGCCGCCGATCACCACCGCCGGTAAGCGCAGTTGTAAATTGGCGAGGCTCTTGCGCTTGGCCGCACCGGTGAGTTGCAGCGCCATTAAAAAATCGCTCGCCTGGCGGATACCTTGCGCCATATTGTTTTTCATCGGCAGCACCGTCGGCCGCCCGGCACCGGTAGCCAGCGTGACATGATCAAAACCAAGTTGCGCGGCATCTTCCAGCATGAGCGTGCCGCCCACACGCACACCCCCGAACAAGCGGAATTGCGCGCTGCGCGCGAGCACGATGCGCACCAGCTTGAGAAAATTTTTATCCCAGCGGATGGTGATGCCGTATTCCGCCACGCCGCCGAAGCCCGCCATGCTGCGGCCATCCAGCGGCTCGAATAAATCTTCCACCCGCTGCACGGGCAGCGCCGCGTTGCGCCCCGCTAATAAATTTTCCGGCAGCGGTTCGATCTTGAGGCCGTCCACCATCACCACGCCGCAGCCCTGCTGCAATAAATGGTGCGCTAAATTAAACCCGGCCGGACCTGCGCCCGCCACCAACACCTTGGCGCCGTGATACGGCAGGCGATAGGGCCGCGCGCGCTGCAATGGGTTCCAGCGCGTGAGCAAAAAATAAATCTCGAAGCCCCAGGGCCAGGACAAGACATCCGTGAGAATGCGCGTCTCGATTTGCGGAATGTTGACCGGTTCCTGCTTCTGATACACGCAACTTGTCATGCAATCATTGCAAATACGATGACCGGTCGCGGGCAGCAGCGGATTGTCCACCATGATCATGGCCAGCGCGCCCAAGGTATAGCCATCGCGTTTGAGCACATGCGCTTCGGAAATTTTTTCACCCAGCGGACAGCCTGTGAGTTCGACCTCGAGCGGATTCTTGCGAAATGCTGGACTGTCCTTTTCGGAAAAGCCGCGCGCACAAAAATCTCCCTGATGCTCGTGGCAGTACACGCAGTAATGCACTTGATCCATGGTCTCGCGCAGCGAAAAACGCGTATCAGTGAGATTGAAGCCATCGCGTGCGCGTTGCGTGGCGTCAGGCCCTTGCAAACGTCCGGCGCCATCCTCCGGCAGCGCTTCGACCGGCACCCGTTTCAAATATTCGATGCGTCGCGGCAATTGCAAACTGATCCAGCCCTGCGTCGCGTTGCGGCCCTCCGTGCTGTTGCACGCGGCGTGCACCCACTCTTCCAGCAACATCAGCAGTGCTGAATCTTGCGCCGTCTCGGCCTGCGACCACAGTGTCGCGACCGCGTGCTCGCGATCTTCGCCTGCCGCGCGAGGCAGCAGCGCATCCAGCGCACAGAATGGCCGTGTAGGCAGTGCGCGTTTTTTACGCGCACGTTGCTTGACAAATTTTTCCTTGAACGCATGGATCACATCATCGCGCGCTTGTGCCGCGCGCAACGCGTCGCGCGCCGCCGTCACCCGGAAGGTGCGCACTATAAAATCCTCGGCGTGGCGCGCCACGGCGATGAGCAGCGCCGCTTCCGCAGGACCCGCGCACGCGGCTTGGTTGCGATACGCGACATAGCGCAATGCCAGTTGCGGCTCTGCCTGTTGCAGCGTCGCAATAAATAATTTGTCGAGAACTGGAAGTCGCTCGGCACGATAGAGATCGGAATAGTCAAAACCCTCCAGGTCGAAGTGCAGATTCGCGCTCATCATTGCCTCCTTTGCGCCGCCAACTTGTTATGACAAGTTGGCGCAAAAAAACGGCGGCATGGTCTGCCGCCGTGGTTTAA
>CAZHHW010000007.1:46341-55186 GCA_964532385.1 uncultured Gammaproteobacteria bacterium
ATCAACTCCGCCACACCTTGCGGTCCGACTTCGATGTTGAATCCACCGAGTCCACCGTCTTTTAATTCGCCCCCCATGGCCTTCAGGCTTTCTTCACTGATCAGGTTGCGCAACTTGTGTTTGATCGCGAGGTATTCCGGTGTGGCGGTCATCTCCGGAAGACGCGGCCGGGGTAGGGTGATCGGGATCTCGGCCTTGATATGGCCGGGGCGCGCGGTCATCACGTACACACGATCGGAAAGAAAAATGCTCTCGTCGATATCGTGCGTGATGAACAGCACCGAGATGCGGAAGCGCTGCCACATGTTGGTGAGAATTTGCTGCATCACAACGCGCGTTTGCGCATCGAGTGCGCCGAAGGGTTCGTCCATCAGCAACACCTGCGGGCTGGTGGCGAGCGCACGCACGATGCCGACACGCTGTTTCATGCCGCCCGAGAGTTGTTCAGGATAATGGTTTTCAAACGCGAGCAAGCCCGCGAGTCCGAGCAGCGTGCGTGCGGCCTGCTCGCGGTGACTGCTGACCATACCCTGTTGCTTGAGACCGAACTCGACGTTCTTGCGCACCGTCAGCCACGGGAACAGCGAGTACTGTTGAAACACCATGCCGCGATCCGCGCCCGGCTTGTCGGTGATCTTGCCGTCGATCGTGAGCGTGCCCGCGCTGGGCGCAACGAACCCGGCAACCACGTTGAGCAAGGTGGATTTGCCGCAGCCGGAAGGGCCGATGACGGTGACAAACTCGCCCGGCTTCACTTCCATCGAGACATCGCTGACCGCCTCCACCGCCGAACCGTGGCTGCCGAAACGCACTCGCAAGTGCTCGACCCGAATATGTCCGGTACTGGAACTTTCATTTGAAAGCTGATTCATGTGCGGCCCCGCTGAGGGTGAGTGGATAACCACGGCATGGCCAAATTACCCAGCAGCCGGATACCGCCGCTGCACGCGAGCCCCAACATGCCGATCACGATCATGCCGATAGCAATGTCGGCATACTCGATCAGCGAGTAGGCTTCCCAAGTGAAATAGCCGATGCCGAACTGACCCGAAATCATCTCCGCCGCGATCAGCGACACCCAGGCCACGCCCATGCCGATGGTCAGTCCGGTAAAAATATGCGGCAGCGCGGCGGGCAAGATCACCTGGCGCAGCAGCGCGAACTCGGTCGCACCCAGGCAGCGCGCGGCGCGCACCAGCACCGGATCGACACTGTTCACGCCATGAATGGTGTTGAGCAAGATTGGAAAAAACGAACCCAGAAAAGTAATGAACACGATGCTGGTTTCATTGGTCGGCCACAGCATGATCGCCATCGGCACCCACGCAATCGCCGGGATCGGCCGCAGCACTTCGAACACCGGCAACAGCAAACCGCGCGCGATGCGGTATTGCCCGATCAACAAACCGAAGCCGACACCCAACCCGGTCGCGATGCCGAAGCCCAGCAGGATGCGGCGCAAGCTGATGCCCATGTTGTGATAGAACTTGTCGCTGTGTACCAAATGCGCGGCGTTGCCGAGAATGTCGCCCGGCGATGGGATATTGGTGAAGCGGATATAAAAATCCCAGCGATACTTGGTCGCGAAGTACCAGAGCATGATAAATAGACCGAGCGAGAGCGTCGTCATTAATATCCCGGGCAACACGCCCAGTAGCGCGGCGGCCATGCGCCGCACCGGCGGTAGCGCGCCGGGCGGCGCAAGCCGCAATGCTTGCTGCGGCGACAGCGTGGGCTGCGGTGCCAGTGCCAGACTTCGCCCTTCAGCCGGAACTTCAGCCTTGCCGTTCTCGAGATCCAGATTGGTTGCGGGTCGCATGGCTTAGCTTCCTGTTTTCGCCGCAGCCAATGCTTCGTCATAAGTGGCGGACTGCCCGCCCTCTTTCGCAGCCCAGGCTTCCGCATCTTTCTTCAGCAAAAATGGGACGATGTCCGGTTTCTGTGGATTCTTGGTGCTGAGCGCGTAATAAGCTTTGTCGGCGAAGAGCTTGATGCCGGCGGTTTTGTCGAATACAAACGCCACACCGATTTTCTTGCCTTGTTGCAGGCTATCTTTCACTCCCGCCAAGGTGCAGCCCGCCGAGCTGTAGGCTGTAATACCACCGCCCTCGATCCACACCTCGCCGCCCTCGCGCGGATTTTTGATCGGTTTCTTGCACAATGGATCGGTGCCGCTGATTTCGTAACCAGCAAAACTCGCCTTCTGTTTTTCGTAATCCATGCCGCGCTCTTTGAACGCCTGCTTGATGTAGCTGTCGTTGACCCAGGTGTCGGCATTAAAGTCTTTCACCCGTCCCATGCGTTGCAATACGCCGTGGTCGTATTTGACGGTTTCGATCCAGCGCGGCTTGATGCTGGGGTCGAGCGTATGCACGCCGCTGGGTCCCAGAAACATATAGGCGACTTCCTTCTCGATCTTGGTCCACTCCTCGATCTTGGTCGCCGCCAGGGCCGGGTCTTTGCGCACCCAGTCATTCGCATCGAGCAATGCTTTCAAATAGGCCACCACGAATTCTGGATATTTCTCGGCGAAATCCTTGCGCACTACGATGCCGTGAAAGGTAGGTAATTTCGTTTCCACGCCATCGAAAATTTTGCGTGCGAAGCCGCGATATGGAAGCAGTTCCGCGAAGGGTACGAAATCCGCATGGCCGTCAAGCTTGTGTTCCTGCAGGTTGGTGGTGCCGACTTCCGGACTTTGGCTGGCCAGTTCCCAGAAGTCGTCTTTCCAGCCGTGATCCTCCATCGCCTTGAGCAGCATGCCATGTGCGGCGGAGCCGAACGGCACCGAGACTTTTTTACCTTTCAAGTCCGCGAGCTGGTAGTAAGGCGAATCCTTGTGCACCACCATGCCATTGCCCGCGCCGTTCAGGTTGTAGGCGATCAATGCGATCAATTCGCTCTTGGTGTCAACACCCGCCTGGAAGGTGGCGCCGTTCACCAGCAGCGGATAATCCCCCATCATGCCGATCTGTAACTTGTTGGCCACCATGCCGTTGGTCACCGGCGGACCGGAAGTAAAATTCTGCCAATCGAATTTGAACTCGACGTCCTTATACTTGGGTGTTTTCTTCAGCTCGGCGAGATAGCTGTCCATCAGGCCGAGTTTTTCGATCACGATGCCGCCGGTGACGGTATTGGTGGTGGTGTTCTGTGTGCCGATGCCCACGGTAACGACTTCCGCTTGCGCGCTTGGGCTTGGAGTACAGACTGCCGCGAGCGCTAGAGTTGCGGAGAGTAGTTGTGCACGACGTCTAACACAGTGTGGGATAAACATGTTCATCGATCTCCTTTCCGATCTGAAATTAAACTAGATGCAGTACGACCCTATTCACATCGCTGCTCGCGCAGTGTCCGCGGTTTCCAGGTATTGAAATTTATCTTTGATCTCCGACCACTGGTCGGCGTCGTCGAGCGGCTCGCTCTTGTTCTTTATCAGGGGCCATGTCTTGGCGAGCTCGGCGTTCAACGCAATGTAATGTGCATATTCCGCAGGTAAGTCAGGTTCGTTGAAAATCGCACTGACCGGGCATTCATCCACGCACAGCGAGCAATCGATGCACTCAACCGGATCGATCACCATGAAGTTCGGCCCGGCGTGGAATGCATCCACCGGACACACATCGACGCAATCGCTGTATTTGCACTTAATGCAGGGTTCGGTCACTACATAGGTCATGACGGTCTCCTCATTTCGAAAGCTGGTTAAGCGCAAGCATGGCGAGCTTGCGCACGTCGGGATCGGTATCCTGCAAGGCTTTTTCCAGGGCTGGAATCGCCGCCACATCGCCCACCTCGCCCAAGGCGATGGCGGCTTCCTTACGCAGATTGCTGATGTCATGACCGAGCGCTTCGATCAGCGCCGGCAAGGCGCTGCGTGCGCGCAACTTGCCCAGACTGCGTGCCGCTTTGATACGCACTTGCCAATAGCGATCCGCCATGGCCGCGATCAAGTCGTTGCTGGTATGCGCCGCCAGCAGCTTGCCCAGCGTCGCGGCCGCTTCTTCACGCACCTGCCAGGAAACATCCTGCAGCGCCTGTTTGAGTGCCGCAGTAACCAGCACCGGATCAGCCGCAAAGCCCAGTGCGCCGGTCGCGATGCGGCGTGCTTCCGGATCGGGATCGGTTCCGGCGATGCGTGCGATCTCCGGCAATGCCGCCGGGTTTTTCAGATAGCCCAGCACACCCAGTGCGGCACAGCGCACTTCGACGGCGTTGTCTGAAAGTGACGCAAGCGCCGGGGCAAATGCGTCGGGGCGGCGCAACGCGCGTAGTGCGCGGAATAAGGCCGCTGTTGCGAATGGGGTTTTGACTTTTGGCAGCGCGGCCAACAGGCCATCCCCCATCGCAGGCTCTTTTAATTCAGAAAGCGTCGCCGCCGCCGCTGCGCGCACTTCGGCGTCGCCATCATCTAACGCGGCGATCAACCCGCTGACCACTGCGTGAATTTCGTAACCCTCCAGCAGGCGCGCCGCTTCCGTACGGACTTTGGCATCCGCGTCTTCGAGCGCGGCGAGCAACAGCGTTTCGATCTCGTCCGCGTCGCTGTCGGGCAGATTCATCACGGCAATGCGGCGCACTTCGGGGTCTGTGCTTGACAATCGGCCGTGAATATCCGGAACAATGGTTGCAGTGAGCATCTGGGTTACCTCAACGCAGCAGATATGGGATTTCGACGCGAATCGCATGAGCCGGGCAATCCGTCTCGCACGGCAGGCAATACCAGCACTCGTCGAAGCGCATATAGGCTTTGCCTTTCAGCAGATCGATCGCGAGCAGGTCGAGCGGACAGACGTCGACGCACACGGTGCAACCCTTATCGGCGATGCACTTGTCGTGATCGACGATCACAGGCACCGCAACCCGGTTTAACGTCATTGGCATGGACATGGGCTAGCTCCTTATAAATTTGTCAGCACGTTTTTAGCTGTGGTTGCAAATAACCGGCTCCGCATCAGGCCACCGCCGCCTGCTTTACGATGCGCATCCGGTTGTAAGCTTCTTTTTCTTGTGCATCGAGGGCGACGATGTAGGGTTCGATCGGTCGCTTGAAGCAGGTCATGTCGCCGGCCGCGGTCTTTTTCAGTTGCGTATGACAGAACCAGTCGCTGTCATTTTTTTCCGGGTAATCGACGCGATAGTGATACAGACCCCAGCGCGATTCGGTGCGATAGAGCGAGGCACGCGCCGCCATTTCGGCGCAATCGCGGATAAAGTGGACTTCCATCGCGCGCATCAATTCGTGCGGATTGGCGGCCGACATGGCGGGCAGATCGGCCTCGATTTCAGCGAAGCGCTGCAGACCGATTTCCATTTTGCGGGTGATCTTGGGCGGTTGCAGATAATCGTTTACAAAACGGCGCAGCTTGTACTCGACTTGCGCAGGAGCCAGGCCGTCACTGTTATTGAGCGGGCCTAACACGCGCGCCGATTCTTGCGCCACCTGCTGTGCGTCGACCGGCGCATACGCGCGCCCGGCGGCGTAGTCGGCCGCGCTCTCGCCCGCGAACTTGCCGTACACGAAAGCACCCAGCATGTAATTATGCGGCACGCAGGCAAGATCGCCCGCCGCGTAGAGACCTGGCACCGTGGTCGCGGCATGTTCATTCACCCACACGCCCGAGGCAGAATGGCCGCTGCACAAACCGATTTCCGAGATGTGCATTTCCACCATGCCGCTGCGATAGTTGAGATCACGGCCTTGATGAAAGCGTCCCCGGCTAGGGCGCTCATTGGTATGCAAAATGTGTTCGATGGTGCCGATGGTTTCTTCGGCCAGATGATCCAGCTTGAGGAACACCGGGCCGTTACCGCCTTCGAGTTCGCGGTAAAACTCCAGCATCATTTGCCCGCTCCAGTAATCGCATTCGATGAAGCGTTCGCCTTTCGAATTCGCGGTGTAACCGCCGAAGGGTCCGGTCACATACGCGCAGGCGGGGCCGTTGTAATCCTTGATCAGCGGATTAATTTGATAACACTCGATCCCTGACAACTCCGCGCCCGCGTGGTAAGCCAGCGCATAACCGTCGCCCGCATTGGTGGGATTTTCATAGGTGCCGAACAAATAACCGGAGGACGGCAAACCAAGCCGCCCGGCGGCGCCGGTGGACAGCACCACCGCTTTCGCGCGGATCACGCCGCAGGTGCCTGCGCGCGTATCCAGCACCAGTGCACCCGCGATGGCACCGTGTTGATCGAGCAGCAAACGCGTGCCCATGTACCGGTTAGTAATTTCGACGCGCGCTTTTTTCAGTTGCCGGTACAGCACCTTCTTCATGTGGTGACCTTCGGGCATCGGCAACACGTAAGTGCCCATGTGGTGAACCTTGCGCACCGCGTAGTCGCCGGTCTCGTCTTTTTCGAATTTCACGCCCCAGCGATCCAGCTGGTTGATCATGTTGAAACTTTCCTGCGCATACGCCATGACGGTTTTTTGATTCACAATGCCGTCGTTGGCCACGGTGATTTCTTTCACATATTGCTCGGGCGTGGCGTGGCCGGGAATCACCGCGTTATTCAAACCGTCCATGCCCATTGAAATCGCGCCGCTGCGTTTCACATGCGCTTTTTCCAGCAGCATGACCTTGGCGGCGGGATTCTTTTCCTTGGCCTTGACGGCGGCCATCGGCCCCGCGGTACCACCGCCGATCACCAGCACATCCACTTCAGCAATGATGTTGCTCACATGTATTCTCCGTAGTCAGATGTGGCCGCGTTCGATACGCAACCGGTATTGGAAGGCATCGCCGCGGTAGTAAAGGTGTTCGTAGTCGAGCGGTTTCCCGTCGGCGGTGAAGGTGAGACGTTCAATGCGCAACACCGGCGCGCCCGCTTCGACTTTCAACAAGCGCGCGAGCGACTCGTCCGCCAACATGGCTTCGATTTGCAGGTCGGCCTGACCGAGCGACAGACCGTAGTCGTTTTCCAGAATCAGAAAAATGTCACGATGCGCAAGATCTTCTTTCGCCAGACGCTCGCCGAGGGCTTTTGTTACATAAGTGACATCGAGCGAAATCGGTTCGCGGTTGAGGTAGCGCAGGCGGCGTAATTCGGTGACCGGTTCGCGTTCTTTCACCTTCAACTTCGGGCCGACGCTTCTGCCCGCCGCCATGGTTTTAATGCTGACCACTTGCGAGAAGGTTTCATAACCCATGCGCGACATCGCTTCGCCAAAACCTTGTAATTGACCGATATTCTGGAAGGCTTTGGGTTTTGACACATACGTGCCCTTGCCATGGATTTTGAAAATCTGTCCGGCGCGCTGCAGATCGCTCAGCGCCTGGCGGATCGTAATGCGCGACACACCGAAAGCCTTGATTAACTCGCTTTCGGAAGGCATCTGCTGGTGCGGTTGATAAGTGCCATCGAGGATGCGCTGGCGCAGAATCTCGCGGATTTGCGAATACATCGAGGTGGGCGACAGCGCAAGAACCGTATTGCTTCTTGACATGGTGCAAGCCTTCTAGCTTGTTATGACATGTCACATTCAGCACACGCCGTGCCAGCTCTAGAAATTAATACCTAGATGCTTATTTTGAAATAAAAAATGGCTTAATCGCGCATAGCGCGAGTTTCAATCTCACGGTTTTTTTGCGCCAGTTATGTGCATGAAGCGGAATTGCCGCACCAGATTGTGTAGTTAAGACATCAAATGTCTCGATCTCGCGATGAGGGTATGCACATCGTCACGGCTAAGCTAGCTGATGGGCACAATCGAAATGTTTTAATTCAAGACAAGGCGCCTTTTACTGCAATGAGTCGGAATTAATCACAGGTTCCTTAAAGCTATTGATCCGGCTTGATTAAGTTTGAAGTTGAATAGATCCTTCCCCAAGGGAGAAGGTTGGCGACTGCCAAGGATGGCGGAAGTTAGAGCAACGCAGATCAGTTGCCGAGATGGGGGGGTGCAAGCACATTCTACATTCGAACACCCCGCTTTCCCCTTGCAGCAAATGCCGTCGACCTCCGAAGGTTGTAGTTGCGCACGTGCCGCACACTTCAATGCCGCGCTTCTGTTCCGGTCTTGACTACCATCTGCTCGCCTGCGCCGAGCTTGCGTTGAAACAGCTCAAAGGTCATGGCGTAACAGATTTGCGCCAGCGCGGCGTTGTAGCGATGGCCTTCGTCGCGCAGGAAAGCATGTTCAGCATTGAACTCGTGCCAGGTGAAGCAGGTACCCGCATCGGTCAAATGCCGGTAGACCAGTTCGCGCCCCGCCTGGGGAACGTGCGGGTCCTGTTTGCCGTAAATCATCAGCAACTCGCCCTTGATCTCGGGTACACGGTCAAGACTATTATCGTTCATGCCCTTGCCCAGCGAGCGCTTGTGAATATCGGTGGCGTAAAAACACACGGACGCCAGCACATCCGCATTCATGGCGGCGCGGAAACTCAAATGCCCGCCGATGCAGATCCCCACCGTGCCCAGACGCCCGTTGAACCCCGGTTGCGTTTTGAGATGATCGAGCGCCACGCGCGCATCGCTGTCATAGGCCGAGAGCTCCTTCTCGATCTTGTAGCGGTTGCCTTTGTCGGTCCCCTCCGGTGTGTAACCAAAGACGGAACCGAGCGCTTCAAACTCATGGAAAATCTCGGGAATCGCCACGATATATCCGTGGCTTGCCAACAACCGCGCCGTGCGCAGGATCGGCCCCGTGACTTGAAAAATTTCCGAAAAAAGCACCACGCCGGGATAACTTCCCGCCGCCGCCGGGCGCACCCGGTGAGTGCGCATGGTGCCGGTCGGCGTGTCGAGATCAACATAGTCTTCAGTAAGTGTCATGGGCGTTCCTGAGGGAAAGAAAAGCAGAGCGTAATCATCGCGCCGACAACTTACGCAAACAAGT
>CAZHHW010000007.1:55286-58606 GCA_964532385.1 uncultured Gammaproteobacteria bacterium
GCGTCCCGCTCGCAGTTTTGCGGGCAAGATGCCCGCGCTCCCATCCTGCGCACGCTACTCGACCTTCACTTTCTTCTTCGAAGATTTCGCCTTGCCGGAATTAAGGGCAATCGCTTGGTGAATGAGCGCCTTGAAGGCGCCCGCGTCCACTTCTTCTCCTGCGTGGATATCGATCGCACGGCGGACGTTTCCGTCGAGACTCGAGTTGAAAAGACGCGCCGGGTCCTTCAGAGACGCGCCCTTCGCGAAGGTAAGTTTCACTTTATCCTTGTAGGATTCGCCGGTGCAGAGGATTCCGTCGTGCTCCCAAACCGGAGTGCCCATCCACTTCCACGTCTCGACGACCTCGGGGTCGGCTTGCTTGATGAGCTTGCGCACCTTGGCAAGCGTTTCCCCGCGCCAGTCCCCGAGTTCGGCGATTCTTTTGTCAATCAGCTCCGAGGCCGGCTGGGCTTGGCTCGTGTCCAATTTTTTCATGTTCTCATCCTATAGGTTCCAGATGTATTCATTTGCAAGTCAGTATCATTTTGAATAATCGCGAGCTGCGGAACACGGAGCTGCTAATTGCGTACTGCTGTGCAGGCGATCAAGGCAACAACTTCTGCAAAATCAAATTGAGTACTCTAACGAATGAGCTCAGTCGCACTGCTTTTTGGCATCGGATGGAGCGACTTGTTGGGCACCGTTCGCATTTTGTTTCTCCAAAATTACCAGCGCGATTCCACCGAGTATGGCTACGGACGCCAATAGCAAGCGCAGGCTTACGGGCTCACCGAGGAAAACGATACCGCCCAAAGCTGCAATGACCGGGACACTGAGTTGCACTGTCGCAGCATTGGTGGCTTTCAACGCGGGCAATGCTGTGTACCAAATGGCGTACCCAATTCCTGAAGCCAGTGCGCCCGACAAAACTGCGTACAAAAATCCGGCCCTATCCAGCGAGGTGCCGTCATACATTAATATGCTCAACGCTGCCGCGATAGGAACAGCACGCAGGAAATTCCCCGCCGTCACCCGGGTGGGATCACCCACACCTTTCCCGCGCAAGGAGTAAACGCCCCATGCAATCCCAGCGCCCAACATCAATATGGAGCCGAATAATGGTGGTGCCGAGAGCCCCGGCAGCAGCAGACCAACTATTCCTCCGGAAGCGAGGAATAGACCAACGAGCTGTAGTTTCAGCAGCCGTTCTCCCATCCAAACGCCATAGCCAATCATCGTCGCTTGGACAGCACCAAAGAGCAGCAGCGCACCGGTTGCCGCAGGCAAGCTCACATAGGCAAAAGAAAAACCGGCCGCATAAATAAACAACGCAAATGCAGACAACCAGTTGCCCACGCTGGTATGTGTGCCATGTTTCACTCGTACGATCAGCCAAAGCATCACCGCACCGGAGACCAGTCGAATCGTGGTAAAGCTAGCCGCATCAATGCTGGTGTGTTTGAGGGCAATCCGGCAGAGCAATGAATTACCCGCAAATGCAATCATAGCCAACGTCGTCAGGGCGACTATGCGCGTATATGACATTGCATGCTTTTCCTAAGTCTGGGAATTAGGGAGCGTCCCACGTTCGCGTTAAATGAGCCGGCACGAGGATGAGCTTGAATTGTTTCTAGAGCGCTGGCTGATGTTCATGCCGTCAATGACTCTCATATGTGTTTAGGGCAGAACCTGCGTTTTTGAAATTGTAAAGACAGTGAACCTGCAGCTCGGATGAATTAACGATATTGCAACGTGCCCGGTAGGGACGACTTCGTCTGTTGACGGGCGGGGGCCTCATATGGGTTAGAGCTCATGGTTGGCTTCGCACTCAGCTACAACTTGCTCAAGAAAGCAAAGATATTGCGTACAAACATTAACAACGTCTTCACCAGGAAACTCATCAACATACCGCTCAACCCCCTGAAACGATCCCAGAATTGCATCGTCTGGGAAACTATCGGGGAGTGCAACCTCGCCGCTCTCTGAAGCGCCATAAACAGTGAGCATGCAGCGCTTGCCTTTAGAAGACGTCAGCTGTTGCTTCAGCTCCGTGGTGACTCTCTCTGGAGGGATGTGCATTATGACTATGGCATCTGCCTCTATGGGATGAGTCTTCTCAGACCGTACGCGCAAGTCGTTAATCTTACGCAAGAGAACATTTTCAGTTGGTGAATTAGGCCTACCTGAGAACCATTGTTCCCAACCTTGAATAGCATGGTACTCGGCGCGCATTACCCATGTAACGCTTCTTGCTGCGCTTACAAATGCGCTTAGATAATAGTCAAATTGAGGGTGGGCAGAGCGATGGCCAGCTACGAGTCCAGCAAAGAACCGTGCCTCAGCAAGCTTGCGCTGTGTGCGTGACATGTATTTGCGCTTTAACGAGGCTGTAGAAAAAATATTTCCGCAAACTGTATCAGTGCCCCGAAACTTCGTAAATGAGATTTCAAACGAGGTTTCAGCGAAGATCGTTGATCGAGAGTAGTTTGATGTCACGATCCGCGCCACGTGACGATGTGGGCAGGGGTTGATTCTTTGCTATGCCTTGCCGGGTGGTGAAGTGCAGATGCGTATCCGCCGACAGAGCCATGAAGGTGATGTTGCGCGCACACGCCTCTTCGAGTTTGCGGCTGGACAGGCGGCCGGTGTCGTCATTCGCATAGCGCGATGCGAAGCGGGTCAGGTCGATGTGTTGATCGACAAGTTCGCTTAACGCGTATTCGAAGGTGCCGGGGAGGATCTGATCGCGAAACGAAACGGGGATGAGTTTGTCTTGGCTGGAATCGTAGGGTTTGTACCGCGCCATGTCGCGTCCTTGAGCAGGAGGGGTGGGGCTCAAGGAAGGATAGTATTTCTCGCGGGGTTTTCTAGTTTTTCTACAGCCTCAACGTTCCGGTTGTTAGGCTTCAAATAGCTCGACAATTGGGATGTTGCTTTAAGAGCAAAACTCTTTCTCTTGGGTGATTCCTCAATTGTTCTGTTGCACCTAGGGCTGCCATGGGTACTGGCGCCGGTATCTCGCCTTATACGCAAGGTACACGCCGCCAATTATGGCACTCCCCGGTACACAAATAAAAAACAGGGTGTCGTAAGTAATTGCAGTAGTTCCAAAGAGGCGGATCCTGCCGCCATACGGCCCAACAAGCTCTAGATATATTGAAGCGCCTACGAGCGCACCGATTACGATGCCCAAACCGAAATTGAGGGAGCACCGCAACCAATCGATTTCTCGCGTGCTGCTATTGTTGGGCATGCTTATAGATTAAACAGCTCATGGGGCTTGTTGACGCCGAACGTAAATTAGACAGCGCAAACTTTAGGATAGGATGCCGCCTAAA
>CAZHHW010000008.1:0-56697 GCA_964532385.1 uncultured Gammaproteobacteria bacterium
CCGCCCAATAAGTCACCCACCGGCACGTCCTTGCTGAACACGCTGCTGGCATTGCGCAGGTAGCCGTTGACCGAGCTTGCATCCACCGCGCCGCTTGCGCTTTCCACAATGCCCGCGCTGCCGCGTGCAATCGTGAAATTAAACGTCGCAAAATTATTGGGATGATAGGCCCAGTACGACACATGCACGTCGTCGCCAGGCGCATATTGCACAAAGCCGCATACGTCGGCCACGTCGCCATCGACGCTCACCGGGTAGATCGCCGCCCGGCAGTTATTGTTGTCAACACGCAGCACTAAACGGAAGGCGACGATTTTCCCGGCGCCGTCGCGAATCACTCGGTCTTCCATGTCGGCCGCTTGCGCCGGATGGTGGGCGACCAGTTGCGTGGGCACGGTGCCTGCGCCGAAGGGGCCATTGATGGTCGGCACCTTGAGCAACACGCCTTCGTCGCTCAGATTCACCGGCGTGCCGTCGCTCTTGAACAACTCCAGTTTCAATTCGTACTTA
Organism: uncultured Gammaproteobacteria bacterium; assembly: GCA_964532385.1. Classification (GTDB taxonomy): domain Bacteria; phylum Pseudomonadota; class Gammaproteobacteria; order SG8-11; family SG8-11; genus UBA6921. Next base: position 511 of record CAZHHW010000008.1, read on the forward strand.
CCGGCGGCTGCCGCCACATCGCCGCCGTTTAACAGGTGCGACAGGAAAAATGCGCTCGCGGTATTGGAACGGCCGTCGACTTCGGGCGCCCAGCTCGACGACACCGCGCCGGGGTTCAACGGCGGGTTCACCGGCCGGATCTTGAACAGGTTTTGTCCCGCAAATGCGGGGTCAGGGCCCAGCAAGTAAGGTTTGAAGGTCAGGGTGCTGTCGGCCATGATTTCGCCGTAGTGGCGCACCACCTCGGTGTCCATCGCATGCCAGACATCGGCCACCGGCGTCACGCCGTTTGCGCCGGTCAGGCGTTTGTAGGACCAGCGATAATGGTCAATACCCGCTCCGATGAGCGCATCGCCGAACCAGACATGCGGTTCAAGACTGCCGCCAAAAGGTTCGCCCGCCGTGGTCAGGCCTTCGTTCGCGGCGGCAGCGGCGCGCTGGATTTCCGTCATGCTCACGCCGTTGCCGACCAGCAGCACCGCGACTTGTTTGCCGGGCAAGGGGTTGGGATCGCCGCACCAGGGCACACGCGGGTCGGTGATGCGCAAGGTGACATCGCTGCCGCAGGCGTAGTCCCACCAGATATTACAGCGCAGCGGCGGGTGATACACCGTGGTCCAGGTGCCGCCGACGCAGTACTCCACCCAGAAATACAGGTCCGGATGATCGCCGTAACACGGATAGTAGATGATCGTATCGAAGCGCCCGTTATTGTCAGTATCCAGCACGGCGACTTCGTCGCAACGATAAAAATACGGCCACAGCCACGGCCATAAACACAGGTAGGGCCGCAGCAGCACGGCATTGTCCAGTAACGCCTGGCGTGCGAACTTGGTCGAGGTGGAAGTCAGCATGGCACGCATGGTGCCCGGCAAATCCACCGCAAACCGGGGTGGCAAAGGTTGCGGGTTCAGCATCACTTCGCTGCCGGCGGAATGTGTCTCAAGCGCCATGTTCGCAAACTGATTTGGCGCTGGGATCATGGGCGCGGGTTGCATGTGCGCGATATTGAACGGTGAAACATCGATCACCCGCGGATCGAATCTGAACGGCGGCGGGTCCGGCAGCGGCACCGGAAAGGGAAACGGCACGCGGGGTTTCAGCAGCTCGTCGCGGATGCGGTCGATGATGTCGTCTGGCAGACGCGGAATCACCAGCAGCAGCGGATCGACTTCGCACACATGCACGCGCGCATGACATACGGGCATGTCCTGGATGACGCCGTGTACATTCACCGGCTTGACTACGCGGCCGCGCACGCGGCATGCGCACAGCCACCACCACTTCCAGTTGAATTCCGGAATCGGCAGCAATTCGTAATCGGTTTTTCTGGGTTCGAAATGCCAGACCGGTTCGTAAGCGCGCAAGTGCTCGAGTTCTTCGATGCTCGGCGGATCGTTGCTTCGTTCCGCACGCGGCGGGGCGAACAAAATCCGCGCGGGTACATGCTCGTCCTTGCTTTTGAAGTGCACCTGCTGACCCTTCAGCGGGGCGCTGGCGATGAACTGTCCGCTGTGATCGAATGCGTACGCGACAATGTCGAGATCTTTATCCGGATTACCATCCAGACCGACGGTAATTTTGATGTTCATGAAACTATCCTCCGTCCAGTGAATGTTGCGCGCTACGAAATGCGGCGACCCGAGGTCATCGCTTACGCGCGATGGTTACAGGCTATTAAATTGGCAAAACCTACAACAGGTATTGCTGCATCGCGCGGCCGTGAGATATTTACGCGCGGTGTTGACAAATATAAAAAATGGCTTCCGGATCACGGCGCCAGGTATAAATTCATTGCATAAGCCAGCGTTTTTTCATCATTTGGTGCGCCAGGAAGATGGTGATCACACCAATGCCTAAAAGGGTCAGCCATTGTGCGGAGTAGTCGAAGGCGCTCTCCCCATCCAGCAGAATGGATTTAACCGGCCAGTAAAACGGGTATGAGGGAATCAAGGGCGCGACGCTGTTCAAACGCTGCGAGAAATCGGAGAGCGCCGAAGGCAGCAGATGCGGAAGATAAAAAAGCACACCTAAAGTTCGCGCACTGGCCTGAGTGCGGCATAAAAAACCGGTCAGCACGCCCAGCGCGCTGAAGCAGAATCCTCCCGCCAGCAGGAAAATAAAATAACTCAATGCGATGGTGAGGTTGAAATCAAACCCGGTCAGTAGGTGCAGAAACAGCGCGGCAATGCCGGTTAAAAACATGCCCATACAAACCTTGGCAAGCAGCCATTCCGCTTCCCGGATCGGTGTTTGCAGCAGGCCCAGGAGCAGGCGTTTTTCTTTTTCCTCGGCCACCTGGGCGGGAAGAATGATAAAACCGACCAGCAGCACCAGCATTAAAATCCAGGTCGGCAGCATCTGTTTTTGAATCCCGCTTTCATGCAGGGAGCGGATTTCCGTGATCCAGTTTTTGTTCCTGCCTTCCAGCACGCGTTGCAACTCGGTGAAGGTTTCGACAATCGCGACGGTCTTGAGCGAGACTTTTTCCAGCACCACCAAGGCCACGCCATCCGTATTTTCTTGCGACGGGACTAAAATTCCATCGCCATTCCGGCTTCTAAGCCATTGCTGTCCGGCGGCCGCGTCCGGAAAACGCAGGACGCTAATGAACTCAGGCGCCGTTTCGAGACTTTTAAGCACCGCCGACGGATATTTTTCGTTTTCGAGCAAGCCGATTTTAATTTGCGGCGCGCCCGGATTGCCGCCGTCGATCAACCGCAAGGTCAGGACGACAAAAAGCGGGGCGAACAGAACCAGGTAAAGCGTCTTATTTTTAAATGCAATGGCCAGATCGTTTAATGTCAAGATCATAATGTTTCTGATCATGTGTAGAGATTCTGATGAATATCGGATTCGAAATACCCGGCCGGGGGGCCGTCGAAGACCAGCGCGCCTTGATGCAAAACCATGATCCGGGTGGCGAGATTCCTGATCTCCTCCGGCCGGTGGGAAGTAAACAGGATGGTTTTTCCCGCCGCATGGAATTTTTTCAGCAGACGATAAATCTCCTGCGTCATTTCAAAATCGAGGCCCGAGGTCGGCTCGTCGAGCAACAGAAGGGGTGGATCGGCCAGCAGGGAACGGCCGATGCTGACGCGTTGCTTCAAGCCTTTTGACAAGACCTGAACCTTGGACTTGCGAAACGGCATCAGGTTGAATTCTTTCAGGGTCGCATCAATGCGTGTAAACGGAATCCGGAACAGGCGCGCGAACAGAACCAAATTGTATTCGACGGAAAAGAAATCAAAGAGGTTGGGCGTTTCGGGAACGAAGCTGACTTTTTGAACCAGGTCGCGTCTGTTTTCGAGGTCGATGCCTTCAACACGCACCGCGCCGCTATCCGGGATCGACCAGCCCGCGAGCATTTTCAAGAGTGTCGACTTGCCCGCGCCGTTATGTCCTACCACCGCAATCAATTCGCCTTTTTGGACATTGAAGCTGGCCGCCCGCAACCCCCGTTCTTCGTTATAAACTTTGCAAAGCTGATCGACCTCGAGTTGCATAAGGTTCCGCATAGTAATGTGTGTATCGAATGGATGTTGCCTTCAACGCGCGGTGTTCATGAGGCCATGAGTGCGGCGTTACCGCGCGAGTAATAGGTACGAAACCCCAAAAAACGTTAACAACTGGCACAGCATGCGAATAAAGCGGTTATGCCAGCCATGAATGGTCTGCGGACGACACCCTCGGCCCGTCCGCGACCAGTTCGTGTTCTGCCGCCTATACGCGTTTTGCCAGAAAAATAACCAGAAGAACTAAAATGACCACGACTAAAACGCCTTCCATAACACGCTCCTTTTATTAGAGAGAAATAGTTCTACATGCGGCATAAAACTCTGAGTAACATACGTGTTCAAATTAAGTACGGTCGGTTCGGCACCGCACATATCCCGCACGTATCGCCTGGCCTGATTTGTAAGGCCGGTTATCTCAACTAATGGAGGCGCCATGACTCGTTATATTATATTGATGACCTTGCTGGGCTTGCCGGGGTTGTTGTCCGCGGCGCCGGAACTCAAAGGCGATCCCGAGGAATTGGCCAATTACCTGATCGACGGCAAGCGCGTCGTTTCGATCGCGGCGCATGGCCAGAGCAAAGTCCAGGCGGATCGCGCCATCATCACCTTGCGCGTGAAAACCAAGGACGGCGCGTTTGCGCAGGCGCTCAAATCGAATCGCGAGGCGCGCACTAAACTCAGCCATCAGTTGCAGCAGGGGGGGATCGCGCCGGAACGCATTTCGGCGGGGAAATTCTCTTCACTGCCCAACTATGGGTTTTTTGGCGACAAACCGTCGAGCTATGAAATCAGCAACGAGGTCAGTGTGGTGGTGCGCGGCGAGGACGACATGGCGGTGATCGCGCAGGCCGTGGACGGTATGAAAGAAGTGTCGTACCTGGCCGCGCAATTCGAAGACTCGAACAAAAAAATCCACGAGGGTGTTGCGCTCGACGATGCATTAGCCGCTATTGCGCTCAAGAAATCGGCCTATGAGAAGGCGCTGGGGATCAAGCTTGCGCCGTTGCGCATCAGCGAATCCACCTATCAACACGCACCCGCCGGCCAGGGCATGGCTAAATTCGCGGCGCGCTCCATGATGCAGGCGCAGGACAGTGCTGAATCCGCGCCGGGCGAAAGTGCGGACGGCGGGAGTGCCGCGGGCTTCGGCGAGTTGCGCTATGAAACTGACGTCAACGCGGAGTACCTAGTGCAAACCCGCTGAACCTTGCCGTGCGCGCAACCGCTTCGCCCCGCTGGACCGTGGGGCTGCAAGCGCGCCGCGCAACCCTCTCTTCGAATAGATTAAATTTCGCCCGGGACATTGACAGCCGCGGTCATTTGTCCAAGCATCTGCGCCATGAAATCCAGCGGCATTCTGAAAAGAAAAAATCGTAATGTCGGTGCGATTCGTCCGGCGCGTCTGGACGATCTGGATGCCTTGGTGGAACTCGAAAATCGCTGTTTCGTAACCGACCGGTTGTCGCGGCGCAGTTTCCGCTATTTGCTCACGCGAGGTAACGCCGAAACCCTGGTCGACGAGGCCAGCGGCGTGTTGCGCGGCTACTGCAGCGTATTGTTTAACGAGGGCAACTCGCTGGCGCGCATGTATTCGCTCGCGGTCGATCCCCAGGTGCAAGGCCAAGGGGTGGGACGCGCGCTGGTACAAGCCGCCGAGCACATGGCGGTCGACAACGACTGCGTGCACATGCGGCTGGAAATCCGTACCGATAACGCGGCCTCCATCGGCCTGTTTACCAAATGCGGCTATAAACAATTCGCATTGATTCCGGACTATTACGAAGATCACCAGGACGCGTTGCGCTTCGAAAAATCGCTCGCGCCGCAGCTCGATCTGGACATGGTGCGGGTACCGTTTTACGAGCAGACCTTAGACTTCACCTGCGGTCCCGCTTCGATCATGATGGCCATGAAAGCTTTTCAATCGGATTTGGTTCTGGATCGAAAATTGGAATTGCGCATCTGGCGCGAGTCCACTACGATTTTCATGACCTCAGGGCACGGAGGCTGCGGACCTTACGGACTTGCCCTCTCCGCTTATCATCGCGGTTTCGATGTGGAAGTTTACGTGAACGACGAAGGCGCAATGTTTCTCGGCACGGTGCGCGATCTTGACAAAAAAGAAGTCATGCGATTGTCGCAGGAAGATTTCCTGGAGGAATTGCAGCAGCTGCCGATCAAGTTCGAGTACGGTGCGTTGAAAGTCGCCGAAATTCAAAAAAAATTCGAAGAAGGCGGCATTCCCATCGTGTTGATCAGTTCGTATCGTATCTATCATGAGAAATTTCCTCATTGGGTAGTGGTCACGGGCTTCGATGAGAAGTACATTTACGTGCACGATCCGTTCGTCGATTACGAATATGGCAAAACACTCACGGAATCGATCAACATGCCGATATTCAAAAAAGATTTCGAACGCATGGCTCGTTATGGAAAGGCTGCGCAAAAGGCGGTGATCGTTTTGAAAGCCAGGTCCAATACCAGCAGGTCCTCACATGCCAGGCGGCATCCCGGAGTAAAGGTTTAGGATGACTTCACATATCGTTGTAGTGGAAAACCCCAGTGACTGGCCGCCGCATTATCCCGAGGCTGTGGTTGTAACCGCCAAAGAATATTTGTCACAACCTGACTTCTTAAAAACCAAAGGCATCAAGGTTTTAAACCTGTGCCGCAGCTACCGCTATCTGTCGATCGGCTACTACGTCTCGTTGCTGAGCGAAGCGTGGCGACACAAGTCGATCCCGTCGGTGCATACCGTCACCGATCTTTCCAGCAAGGCGATTTACAGCCTGAATTTCGAGGATCTCGACACGCTGTTGCACAAGAGTTTGCAAAAACGCAGTGTGCCGCCGCCGGAACAAAACACCTTTGAGCTGCAAATTTTCTTCGGCCGCTGCGCCGATAAAGAACTTCAAGACCTGGCACGGCAGATTTTCGATACCTTCCGCTGTCCGCTGCTCAAAGTCGAATTTCGTTATCAGGGCAAATGGAACATTGTCTCGATCAAGCCGTTTCACCTGAGCACGATCACCACCGAGCAGCAGCCGGCGTTCATCGAGGCGCTGAATCATTATCTGAGCAAGCCGTGGCGCACCAACCGCACCAAGAGCGTGGCACGTTATGACGTGGCGATTCTGCACAACCCGGAAGAAAAGCTGCCGCCGTCGTGCCCGCATTCGCTGCAAAAATTTGTCAAAGCCGGCAAAAAGCTCGGCCTCAACGTCGAACTGATCGAGCGCAAGGACTTCTCGCGCCTGGCCGAATACGACGCGCTGTTTATCCGTGAAACCACCAAGATCGACCACTACACCTACCGCTTTGCCAAAAAGGCCGAAAGCGAAGGCATGGTGGTCATCGACGATCCCGATTCAATCGTGAAGTGCACCAACAAGGTGTATCTGGCGGAGTTGCTCAGCGCCAACAAGGTGCCCGTGCCCAAGACGGTGATCCTGCACAAGAGCAACCTGAAAGCGCTCGAAGAGAATTTGCAGTACCCGGTGGTGTTGAAGATTCCCGACGGCTCATTTTCGCTGGGCGTATTCAAGGCCGCGAATGAAAAAGAGCTGCAGGAAATCGTCGCGCGCAGCTTCAAAGACACCGATTTGATTCTGGCGCAGGAATACCTCTACACGCCGTTCGACTGGCGCGTGGGCGTGCTCAATCGCAAGCCGATTTATGTGTGCCAGTACTTCATGTCCAAGAGCCATTGGCAGATTGTGAAGCACAATCCGTCCGGCAACATCGAAGAGGGTCAGGGCAAGACATGGCTGATCGATGAGGCGCCGAAAGAAGTCGTGGATGTCGCAATGAAGGCGGCTAATCTGATCGGCAACGGCCTGTACGGTGTCGATCTCAAGCAGACCGAGCGCGGTATCTACGTGATCGAAGTCAACGATAATCCGAACATCGACAAAGGCTATGAGGATGTCAAGCTCGGCGACGAGCTGTACAGCATCATCATGGAGGAGTTTGTGCGCCGCCTGGATTTCAAAAAACAGGACGTCCCGTCGATTTCCCGCCAGAAGGCGAATGGCCTGCCGCGTACCGCGCCCGTGGAATCCAGCGTGTTGTTATTGCCGGAGATCACATCCTTGGTCAAGCGCGTCTGATAAAAAACGATTACGCCGCATTGTAATTCCTCTCCCGTTGCATTGTTGCAAAGCAATAAATTCCCTCCCCGCATAATTACCCGTTGTTGCGGACAATTTCCCTCATTGAGATCAAGCATTTGACCTCGCGGCCGACAATGATATGGAGCGAATCGGCGGACGCAGAATGCCCCCGTCTGATTGTTCAACACGAGTACGCGGCGCAATTACGGATCTGACAATGACTGAACGCACCTACCGCTTTGTCCTGGGCGCAGCCCTAACTCTATTGCTGTACTTCCATATTGAACCCCTGCAATACGTTTATATCGGCGTGTTGTTGTGGGAGGCCATCACCGGATTCCGCGTGCCGCTGATGGTGTCGCGCTGGCGTTATGGTGCCAACTATAGCGATGTGCCGAATAATTCGGCTAGCCAACGCTTTGCCTTCGAAGCCGAGCGCGGCATGCGTGTGGCCTTTGCGGGGGTCATCACCCTGGCCTTTTTTGTGATTTCTGCTGACTACTGGTACATCAGTTGGATGGCGGCGATTGCATTGTTTCTGTCTGGGTTGGTGAATTATTGTCCCATGGTGATCTTTTTACGATGGATCGGTTTCCGTTAAACAGCACTGAGACCATGACCAATGCCGATGACTGGAAACGGAATTGGCAGGAAAGCATTGCTGTTCGTATTTCTGCCTTGGTGTTGTGGATCACGGTGCCCCTGGTGATTCTGGTTGCCATCATCAATCTCAGTGATGCTGAACAGACCCTGCGTAAAGAATTCAACGATAAGATGGATCTGCTCGCCTTCCGCACCGGTAACGCGTTGCTCGCCACCCCGACCATGGAGCAACAGCGCTTTCGCGAAGGTCTGCAAGCGCTCGCCTATGATTTGGATTTCCAGGCCATGCGCGTTTCCATCAACGATGATGATTTCGTGGTGGGGACAATGTCTGCGGAACTGGAGCCGCTGATACGCGGTGTAGCGGCGGTGTTACCCAACAATCCGGGCGTCGCAAGTACCGTGAACATCACCGGCTATCATGTTCCATTTCGCCTTATGGTCCAGAAGCAACGCGAAAATACGCTGGCTGCGATTGTGCTGCTGCTGACGGTGTTCGGATTATTTCTGGTCTGGGCGATACGCACTATTGTGCATCAGCCGTTGCGTGCCTTGGTCGACGCGACTGTACAAGTGTCCGAGGGAAATACCGAGCTGCGGCTGGAGGCAAACAGCATGGATGAATTCGGTACCTTGGGACGCTTCTTCAACCACATGCTTGACGTGTTGATGGTGCAGCAGAAAAAAGTGGAGCACGCGCTGGCCGATGCCGAGCGTGCCACACGTGCGAAATCGGTTTTTTTAGCCAATATGTCGCATGAATTGCGCACACCTCTCAACGCCATCATCGGCTACAGCGACATGCTCGCCGATGAAGCGGTGGAGCTGGGACAGCCCGCCATCATTCCCGATTTGAATAAAATCAAAACCGCCGGAAAACACTTGCTCGACTTGATCAGCAATATTCTGGATATTTCTAAAATTGAAGCCGGCAAGATGGAGTTGTATGTAGAAGTCATTAATGTCCGCAGCATGATTCATGACATCGTGACCACCGCGCAGCCGCTGGTCGACCGCAACGACAATTTACTGCGCGTCGAGATCAGCGAACATGTCGGCACGCTGCGTTCCGACGTAACCAAATTGCGTCAGGCGTTGCTTAATTTGCTCAGCAATGCTTCGAAGTTTACCAAGCGCGGGATGTTGAGCTTACGGGTTGAACACAACCCGGAAACAGATCCGGACTATGTGCGATTTGTAGTGAGCGATACCGGTATTGGCATGTCCGATGAGACATTGCGCTCGGTGTTTCAGCCCTTTGCGCAAGGCGATGGTTCTATTGTCAGCAAGTACGGCGGCACCGGGTTGGGTTTGGCGATCAGCCGCCACTACATCAATTTGATGGGGGGAGACATTTGTGTGAAGAGTGTTTTGAATCAAGGCACCACCTTCATCATTACGCTTCCGCTGAAAGTCCTGGATGAAAGCGATCTACGGCGTGCGGAGCTTGCGAGTCGCAACGTCGCTTAAGCCAATAATATTCTGTCATGAAGCGGGCGGCTTCTGGCCGAGCTGCATTAGATCAGCGACTGTAAAGCCTTCCAGCATGTGCAAGTATTTTTGGTCGACCGGCCACAGTTGTTGCGCAGTGCAGGCCTTGCGTTCCGCCTGCCACAACTCCACCAGCCAGGTAACGCACGCTCGTTCGACCCACAACGGCACATGCGCAGCGCCGGTGCGCCATTGGCGTAGCCGGCGCAAGCTGGGTGCGGCATAGCCGGTGCGTTGCGCTAGAGTTTTACACATCTGGCTATCCGATTTTTGCAACACCAGGCACAGGTGTTCGACAACATTGGCTGACATACGCGGGATTCCTTGATCGCTACGGATATGCTTGCGCGGGTGCGGTATTCATCGCTAAATTGCGCCGTGTGCGTTTTCGCATGCGCAGAATAACGGAGGGCGCGGTGGCTCGTCATCTAATCATTGGCAGCATGGCATTGTGTTTCAGTTTGAGCGTGAGCGCGGCCGAAGTACGCGTGGCAGTGGCGGCTAATTTCACGAATACATTGGAACAGTTGAAAACCCAATTCGAAACAGCCACGCCGCATCGTATGGCGATTATCAGCGGCTCTACCGGTAAATTATTTGCGCAAATAACCGCGGAAGCGCCGTTCGACGTGTTTCTGTCCGCCGACACCGAAACCCCGGCGCGGCTGATGGTGTCGGGGCTGGCCGTGGCGAACAGTCAATACACCTACGCGCACGGGCGGCTGGTAATGTGGAGTGCACAGGCGCAGGCGGTGCGCGACGGCGCGCAATCGTTGCGCACGGGCACGCAGCGGGTTGCATTGGCGAACCCCAAGCTTGCGCCCTATGGCCGTGCAGCGGAGCAGGCATTGCGCGCGTTGCAACTTTGGGATGCGCTGCAAAGCCGCATCGTGCTGGGCGAAAACGTGAGCCAGACACTGCAATTTGCCGCCACGGAAAATGCAACTTGGGCATTTGTCGGGCTGGCCCAGGTGTTCAGCCTGCCACCGCAACAGCGCGGCGGCTATTGGGAAGTACCGCGCGATCTGTATCAGCCGATCAATCAGGATGCCGTATTGCTGGCGCACGGTCGTGACAATATCGCCGCGCAAGCATTTCTTAGTTACCTGCGTAGCACTTCGGCCCATGACTTAATCCAGAAAGCGGGTTACGAATAGTCTTCGCAATACACCTGTGTGTTCCGGACCGGCTGCTAAGAATACCGTCAGCACGCACGGCTACTAAAAACAGCGAAAATTGAACGCATGGATTTATCCCCTCTTTGGCTGACTCTGCAACTGGCGAGTGCCACCACCGTGGTATTGATCGTCGTCGGAACCCCACTGGCATGGTGGCTGGCGCGCACCCGCACGCGTGCCAAGCCGGTGATCGAGGCGCTGGTCGCGCTGCCGTTGGTGCTGCCGCCCACCGTGTTGGGATTTTATTTGCTGCTGGCATTCAGTCCGCACGGTTGGATCGGAATGGGTTGGCAGCAGATCAGTGGTTCGGCATTAAGCTTTACTTTTACCGGTCTGCTGATCGCTTCGATTATTTATTCGCTGCCTTTCGTAGTGCAACCGCTGCAAACCGCGTTTGCCGCGGTGGGGCACGACGTGCTGGAAGCCGCGTGGTGCTTGCGGGCCAGTCCATTCGATGCGTTCCGCAGTGTGTTGCTGCCGCTGGCGGCGCGGGGCTATCTTACCGCCGCGATTTTAGGCTTCACGCACACACTCGGCGAATTCGGCGTGGTGTTGATGGTGGGCGGAAATATACCCGGTCACACGCAGGTGTTGTCGATTGTCATTTATGACCACGTCGAATCGCTCGACTATGCCACGGCGCACGCACTGTCACTTGGGTTGCTGGTGTTTTCATTTATTGTTTTGACTATGGTTTATGCGTTGAACCGGCGCGCGGGATTGCGCATGGTATGAACACGCTCGATTTTAATTTGCAATTGCAGCAAGGCGCTTTTGCGCTCAATGCACGTTGTGAATTGCCCGCGTCGGGCGTGACCGGTGTGTTTGGCCATTCCGGCTCGGGAAAAACCACCCTGTTGCGTTGTCTGGCCGGACTTGCGCGCGCGCACGGGAAAATTCGCCTGGGGGATGAATTATGGCAAGACGGCAGCGGGTTGTTTCGCAGCGTGCAACAGCGCGGAGCGGGATGTGTTTTTCAGACCCCGCGTTTGTTTCAGCATCTGTCGGTGCGTGCGAATTTGCAGTACGGGTACACACGCACGCCGCCGCAGGGCCGCCAGGTTGAGTGGTCCCATGCCGTCGAAGTATTAGGTTTGGAGGATTTACTGGACCGGCGCGTCCCGGGGTTGTCCGCCGGCGAGCAACAACGGGTGGCGATCGGCCGCGCCTTATTGTCGAGCCCCAGGCTCTTGCTGATGGACGAGCCTTTAGCCGCACTGGATATTAAACGCAAGCGTGAAATTTTGCCGTTCATACGCCGCGCCGCCGTGGAGTTCGGCATTCCCGTCATACTGGTCAGCCATAGCTTGCAGGAATTGTTACAGATCGCTGACCGTCTGGTATTGCTGGATCGCGGTAGTGTCATTGCCGCCGGTGAACTGAATAGCGTGCTGACGCAATTGCCGCTGCTCGGCTACTTTGGCGACACCGCCGGCAGCTTATTGCATGCACGCATCGCTGCGCACGAGCTCGAACACGGTTTGACGCGGCTTGAATGTCACGGCCAGGCGCTATGGGTGCCGCAACGTGATATGGCTATCGATCAGATGCAACGCGTGTTCGTGGCGGCGCGTAATGTCAGTATCGCCTTGCAGCCGGTGGCTGTGCCTTTCAGCATGCTCAATGTACTTGCGGCGGTCGTCGTCGAAATCGGCGAACACTCTTCTGCCGGTGCCGCCGTGCTGATAAAACTCGATGTAGGTATGCCGCTGCTGGCGAGCATTACGCGCAAGTCGCTCGCGCTATTGAATCTGAGCGTTGGGCAGCGCGTGTATGCTTATGTCAAGACCGTGTCACTGGAATACGAGTTATAATGCTGCGCCATCCGCATTGCAGGATTGGTTACGGCCGCATTCCTTGGCCCGGTATAAAGCCGCGTCGGCGCGGTTGAATGCTGTTTCAGCGCTATCGTTGGCGCGGAATGCCGAGTAACCGCAGGAAATCGTGATGGGCACATCTTTACCGGCGTAGTGAAATTTACAGGTTTCGATCGCGGTGCGCAGTTTTTCCGCGATGCCTGCAATGTTCTCCGGCGGCGTGTCGGGGAGCAGCGCAACAAATTCTTCGCCGCCGTAGCGTGCCAGGAAATCGGTCTCGCGGAGATTGTTTTTGAGCGCGTCGGCGATCAGCTTCAAAGCCTTGTCGCCCGCCTTATGCCCGTAATGATCGTTAATATGTTTAAAGTGATCCACGTCCAGCACCATCAAGGTGACGGGTGTGCTGTAACGTTTGTAGCGCGCGATTTCCTGAGAAATACGTTCCTCGTAGGCGAGGCGATTAAACACTCCCGTGAGTGGGTCGAGGATGGACTGCTGATGTTTGTCTTTCAGGCGCGTGCGCAGCGTATCCGCTTCCTGCTCGACATTACCCAGACGCGATTTGACTTGGGTCAGTTCGCTTGCTAATTGTACCTGGCGCTGTTCCTCATTGAGCTGGTATTCGTTCAGATGCGTTTGCAGTACATCCAAGCGTTCGCTGATGGTGGTTTTCAGATGATGTAAGTCAGAGGCCTCGTGCACGGAGGTTTTGATTTCGTGCACTTGAATTTGCACGACGGCTTCCAGTTTACGCCCTTGTTCGGCCCATGATTGCTGATGCGATTGAGCGCCACCCAGGTGTTGATCCATCTCTTGCAAGCGTTGCGTGAGTTGACGCAAAAAATCTTCCAGTTCCTGTTTTTCCTGAACCAGCGTCTTCCGCATGTTCACGACGAGATCGACAATGGATTTGAATGCGGCGGTGAAATCCGCCGTGGCGGAGCGGTCCGCCAGGCAGTCTTTAATGCGGCTGGCTTCGCCGGAGAATTCGGACGGTATGTCCAGTTCATCCACGAATTGAATCAGCACGTCCTGAATGCTGTTATTAAAGACATCTTGTTTGGCGTTGTCCGCGGCGGGGCGGACCACGTGATTAATGCTGATAACTTCGGAAAGTTCGGCGATGATCGCGTCGATCTGTGTTTCGTCGGCGGCACGCTCCAGGCGGGTGGCGAGTGACTTTACCGTGTACGCATCTTCTTCTCGCACTTCGATGCGCCGCATCAAATCGATCAACATATGTTTCGCAACGCTCAGTGCCGAAGCAGTAGCGGTCACATCGGTTGCATTCGTAGCGGCCGGAGGACTGGAGTTGAAACGTGCAATCAAATTATTTAGCCAGCCGCTGGAGGGCTTGCCCGGAGTGGAAGTAATACACGCTTGCAGTAATGCAGTCAGATCGGCGTGCAAGACTCCGGCGGTATCTTTGCCGGTTTCAAAACGTTGCGTGAGCTTTCTGGCGTATTTGCGCTGTGCATCGGGAAAGGCCAGCGCGTGTAAAATTTTCAATGCCAATTCATGATCGGGATCGGCGGCGCTGTTAGCGTTGACATTGCCGCGCTCATCCAGCTTTTTGACCAGATCAGCGATCGCATTGATTTGTTCTGCTACTTCCCTGGTGGGCTGGTTTTCGCGAATCGTATCGCGCAGTTCGCTCAGAAGCTTGTCTAGTTTCGGATCAATCGCCCCGATTGCAAAGGTCAACCGTGAGATGCCGCGGCGCAAGGTGTTATCGGAATCGCGCCATTCTTTGTCTTTTTGTTTGAGTATTTCCTTTTGTTCGTTGAACTTAACCTTCCAGGGCTCGGTTTCTCGTTTACTTGTATCGTCCGCCATGATTAGCCCGAATAAACTTGTGCATTGTGCGGTCGCTACCAATTACCGGTAGGGCACGATGCATTTATGTCGGTCGCAACAGCGAAAATATGAGCGGGGTTGGATGCGGGAAATAAGTACTTCGCCGGGAGGAGTCAGTTGTCGGCGTATACGCCTTCTGCATTGTCCAAAGTACGCATGATTGACTTTTTGTGCCGTATCACCGCATCAATACCATACAGCGAAGTCAGATGAGCGAAGACATGAGTGCGGCCACGGTAGTCATGCCCACCACTATTTTGATGCCAGCGTTTGCTGTGAGCTTTGAATTTGAGAAGCATGGTATTCATTTGAGGCGTCCTCGTACTGTGTAGCTAAATTTGATCATGAAGCGGCAACCTCTGCGGTAAACAACGGCATATGCCGGTTGTGAAATAATAACGGAAAGACGCTTGTCCGATGGTTGCTAAAGGCACAGACGAGTTATGAATGATGCGGTTATAAAAACAAATTTGCGGTGAATCTTATGAGGCGAATGAGGCGAAGATCGAGTGGTGAGGGTAGTTTAATACTCGGCAACGGATACGCCTTCAGCATTATTGAGCGCGCGCACGATCCATTTTTTGTGGCGCTTAACGGAGTCAATACCATACCGGTCGGACAAGTACGCTATGACGTTGGCGCGGCCACGGTAGTTGTGCGTTTCGCGTTCTTGATGCCAGCGATCACAATGGTGTTTGAAGCGGGAAAGTATGGAGCTCATGGTGTTAAATATTCCTGTACGTCTTTTGTGTAGGTTCCAAAAAATGTTGGAGAGTATTTACATATCTTAAGTTACGGCACACGGTCCGTTCGTAAAAGCACCGACTTAAAAAATTATAAAATGTTTACAATCCTCAGATGGGTAAGATAAACAGCGCAGAGTTTACTCTTCCTGAATTTTTCACGCAGAATAAAACATTGATCTGGTCATTGACTTTTAGGGCAGATAAGTGACCTAAAGTGCACTTTAGGTGTCATGAATTGACATAATTTAACAATGGCAGCCGCTCCGCTGCATCATCGGGTTTGTTAAGGGAGTGTGGTATTAACCTTATAGGAGAACTGCGGAGTTAAGTGGCGTTTGAAGTTTGCATTGTAGTCAGCATGGCCTCGAAAGAGACTTTATGGTCTACCCATTGCGTAGCAATACTGATTGCGCGGTTATTATTATTGCGCAGCAGGAATTTAAGTTTTTTGAATCGCGAATCGTTGTGTAAGTTATGGAGCTGCGCATTCAAAACGACGGCCAATAACAGTTCGGTAGGGTCCAGAGGGTCGAGGGAGGCATGCTCCGGGGTATCACGCAATGAATGAAACAGTGCGGTGGCTTCCATTGGGGCAAGCGCAAGTTTGTTGGCTAATTGGCCCATCAAACTGGCATAGGATGTTTCAAAAGACTCGGGCGGCATTGCAGGACCTTGATACCAATCTGGGAGCTGGGAGTAATTGTAAGCTTATCTTCAGACGGTCGCTGCGAATCGGACAGCAATTCAATGGGATCGCAGGAAGATTTAAGGCTATTTTATGTAAAAACAGCGGGTACCAACAAGTATTATTTCTTTGATGGTCGAGTGTGCGCAGAATCTAGTTAGCGCGTCATCCGCAATTATTGCGGAGCTTGGCGCCTTTTTAAACGAGGGCTAGCAAGCCAACGGCGCAACAGTAGGATTTTTTCGCCCCCACGTTGGGCAGCACAGCGTGGGCACGTGAGATGAGCCAGGAACAGTTCTTTCGGCATGCGGCCCGCATCGAACAAATGGGATTGTAATTCACGCGCACTATTCCGCAGTGTACTGATCCCGCCGAGGTGTAGCTTGGCATGGAGTTGAAACGCCGCAGGTAAACAAGCCACATATCGGGAAGGTGACTGCGCCGAGGCCAGCAAGCTGATAACCCGTCCAGACATGAAATTAGTTTGAGTGAGAATAAAACCCGGCCACGTTTCTTTAAGCTCTAACTGTTCGATATCCGCGCGTTGGCGTTCGAGACTTACAGTATAGGCAAGTGGCATGTGGAGAAATGTTGTCACAGGCAGGATGTGCGCAGGGTGTAGGCTTAAATCGACGTCTTGTCCGTTCCAGTCGGGAAACGTGTCCGGACAACCGCAGGCCAACCTCATGCGCGGCGTTTGACCGTCAAAAACAGATTGGCGAAAAATACCCAAAATCCAACGCCCATGACGGAAGACACCACTGAGATAATCGGCCCATAGTAACGATGCACATCCGCCATGCGTTCGGGTTCGTTGAGCAACAGGTAGCCTTCAACGGTGCCAAAAATTATTAATGTACTGTAAAAACCGGCAATCCCCAGAGTGGTCCACCAATAGGTGTGGTTCACGAGCCGTTTTGAATACAACGGGCTGCCGAGCATTTTTGGTAATAAATAGTAAGTTGCACCCATCAGAAAAATAACCACACCGCCGACGGTATTGATATGGGCATGCGCCAGGGGATCGATCATGTGTCCGGGGCCGCCATAGGGACTACCGATCGCATCGAGCCACGCACGAATAGGATGAATTACTTGTAATACGCCGTGAATCGTACCAACAAAAAAGCATGCGGCTGAGGTAATCAGGAATTTGACGAGATAGCGCGTATCGGTAGGTTCAGGCATGGACTACAAAAACCGCAGTGAAGATAAAGCCCGGTGTAAGCCGGGCTTTAAGAAGGATGCAAAGAATCGAGTGAAACTTATTTTATTTTTGGTTGGCGCGTCGCAGAGCCAAAATTTCGATCGCTTTGCTGCCCAGGATCATAGCGATAACGACCAGTGAGCCGAAAATAATAATAGGAACAAAAATTGCCAAATTCATGTCTATCTCCCGTGTAATGCTTCCCCAACAATTTCCCCAACGAGGAACCAAAAAGCCGGGCCAGTCTAGCGGAAGCCTAATAGCCACGCAAGCATTGGGAGGCCAGACCGAGGTTCAGCTTGTCGCCCGGGTGGAATTAACTTATGATGCTGCCCTTTTCGCCAACCAACTCACTGGCTCGCATCTGTGTCCAGTAAGGCATGCGGGTGGTGAGTAACCCTGAAGGTGATTAATATGAAGACTGATATCCACCCCGCGTACAAGGCTGTAATAGTAACGTGCAGTTGCGGTAACACGTTTACTACCCAATCTACCTATGCCAAGCCGGATTTACATATCGAAGTGTGCTCGTCGTGTCATCCGTTTTATACAGGCAAGCAGAAGATTCTGGATGTCGGTGGCCGAGTCGACAAATTCCGTCAGCGGTATGCGAAGAAGAAATAACTCACAGGCCGGGTCCTCCGGAATGTTTCGCAAGGGCGCGCAGTTGGGGCGCCCTTTTTGCGTTTTAGCCGGCGTACTCGTGTTGTGGAGCGGTGCGTTCGCGGCCACGTCACCCTGTGCGGCGGATCGTGTGGACGAGCGTGCCACGGTGCGCAAGGTATTCGACGGCGACACGGTCGAACTGGCGGACGGCCGCCACGTGCGTTTTGTCGGCATCAATGCGCCCGAAGTCGCGCACGAAGACAAACCGGCCGAACCCTTCGCCGAGGACGCGCGCATCGCCTTGGAAAACGCATTGAAAAAAAATCATACGGTGCTGTTACGTTATGACGCCGAACGTTTTGATGTGCATCAGCGCACCCTGGCACATTTGTATTTTAGCGACCGCAGCAGCATTGAGGCGATGCTCTTGGAGCAGGGCTTGGCATTTTGGATTGCGATTCCGCCCGGCTTGTACGACGCGGAATGTTACCGCGCACGCGAGCAACACGCGCGTAGCGCCAAGCGCGGCATCTGGTCTAATGCTTATTATGCGCCGATGGATGCAGAACACGTGGGGCCAGGTGCCGATGGATTTCACGTAGTCAAAGGCCGCGTGGTGCGCATCGGGCAGAGCAAGAACACAATATGGCTAAACCTGGCGCCACACATGGCGCTGCGTATCGCGCGCGAAGACATGCAGTACTTCACCAACTACAAGCCAGAATCTCTGCGCGGCCGCGATATCGTTGCGCGCGGCTGGATCACGCCCTTTAAAAATGGCGACTACGTAATGCGCGTGCGCCATCCGGACGCACTGGAATTGAACTAACCGAGCTGATTAACCGAATTAACCCACGGTGGCATACCATGAACCCAGACGAACTCAAAGCCGCAGCCCTGAAGTATCACGCTGAACCGAAGCCCGGCAAAATCGGCATCGATATCACCAAACCGTGCCGTACCCAGAAAGAACTGGCGCTCGCGTATACACCGGGCGTCGCTGCGCCGGTGCGTGAAATCGCCGCCGATCCCCAGAATGCATATCGCTACACGTCAAAAGGCAATTTGGTTGCCGTCATCACCGACGGTACGGCGGTGCTTGGTCTTGGCAATGTGGGAGCCCTTGCAGGCAAGCCGGTGATGGAAGGTAAGGCGGTATTGTTCAAACAATTCGCCGGTATCGATGTATTCGACATCGAAGTAAATTCCAAAGGTCCAGAGCATTTCATCGAAACCGTCGTGGCGATTGCGCCTACATTCGGCGGCATCAATCTGGAAGACGTTGCCGCGCCGCATTGTTTTCAAATCGAGCGCGAACTGGTGAAGCGTCTCGACATCCCGGTGTTTCACGATGACCAGCACGGCACGGCGATTATTATTTCCGCCGGCTTGCTCAATGCGCTGGAAATCCAGGGCAAGAACATCGCCGAGGCGCGCATCGTGTGCCTGGGCGCGGGTGCCGCCGGAATTGCATCAATGAAATTGCTGGTGTCGCTGGGTGCGCGCAAGGAAAATGTCGTGCTGGTCGATCGCAATGGCGTGGTGCACGCCGGTCGCGAAGAGTTACCGGATTACAAACAGGAGTTCGCGCATGCCACCGCGCAGCGTACCTTGGCCGATGCACTCAACGGGGCGGACGTATTGATTGGCGTCTCCGGTCCCGACTTGGTCACCGCCGACATGGTGAAATCAATGGCTGCCAAACCGATTGTTTTCGCGCTGTCAAATCCCGACCCCGAGATTCATCCCAGCATCGCACGCGCCGCGCGCGGCGACCTGATCATGGCCACCGGACGTACCGACTTTCCCAACCAAGTGAACAACGTGCTGGGTTTCCCATTCATTTTCCGTGGCGCGCTCGATGTGCAGGCCAGTTGCATCAATGAAGCAATGAAAATCGCTGCCGTGAACGCGCTGCGCACCCTGGCGCATGAGCCGGTGCCGCAAGAAGTGCTGGATGCTTACAATTTAAAATCGCTGCGCTTCGGTGCCGAGTACATCATCCCCAAACCCTTCGACCCGCGATTACGCGACCGCGTGTCACCCGCGGTAGCAAAAGCGGCACTGGATTCGGGTGTAGCGCGAAAGAAGCTTTGATGCAAGGTAGCGTGCGCCATGCGCACGACCTCATCACCGAAGCCATGCGCATCAGCGCACGCTACAAATGATATGGCTTGCTCAGCTCATGCACCGCGTCGATAAATGCGCCTGCGTGTTCAGGTACCACGTGTTGATGAATGCCATGGCCGAGGTTGAATACATGGCCGTTGCCCTTGCCGTAACTGGCGAGAATGGTGGCGACTTCTTCGCGGATGCGTTCGGGTGACGCATACAGCACGGACGGATCCATGTTGCCTTGCAGTGCGACGCGGTCACCGACCAGCGTGCGTGCGTCGCCGAGATTGAGCGTCCAGTCCACTCCGAGTGCATCACAGCCGGTGGCCGCCATGTCTTTAAGCCAAGCTCCGCCCCCTTTTGTGAATAAAATTACCGGTACTTTGCGGCCCTCGTTCTCGCGCTGCAAGCCTTTGACGATGCGGTCCATGTAGGCAAGCGAAAACAATTTGTAGTCGCGCGGGGTGAGGATGCCGCCCCAGGTGTCGAAAATCATCACCGCTTGCGCGCCGGCCGCGATCTGCGCGTTTAAATACGACGTGACCGATTGCGCCACTTTATCGAGCAACTGGTGCATGACCTTGGGTTCATCGAACAGCATTTTCTTGATGATCGAATATTCCTTGCTACTGCTGCCTTCCACCATGTAAGTCGCCAGCGTCCACGGGCTGCCGGAAAAGCCAATCAGCGGCACACGGCCATTTAACTCTTTACGGATTAAACGCACTGCGTCCATCACATAGCGCAACTCGGTTTCCGGATCGGGTACGCCCAGCTTGGCGATGTCTTGCGCGGTGCGCAGCGGATTCTTGAAACGCGGACCTTCACCCTCGGAAAAGTAAAGTCCCAGCCCCATCGCATCCGGAATGGTGAGAATGTCGGAAAACAGGATCGCTGCATCGAGCGGATAGCGTTCGAGGGGTTGCAGTGTGACTTCGCACGCGAATTCCGGAGAGGTACACAGATCCATGAAACTGCCGGCCTTGGCGCGCGTCGCGCGATACTCGGGCAGATAGCGTCCGGCCTGGCGCATCATCCATACGGGCGTGACATCCACGGGTTGGCGCAGTAAAGCACGGAGGAAGCGGTCGTTTTTGAGTGGGGTCATGGTATTGCCTATGGTATGAGTCGGCGCGCAGTACTGGTCGCTAACAATAGAGGATTCATTATCCCTGCGAGGGGGATGCGTATTGATAGGCGCGTAAGGTCATTATCATATTCCATTGATTATGGAGAATTGTGCTAGCGGGGCAAATCTGAACGCCCCATCAAAAACTCATCCACCGCGCGCGCCGCCTGACGGCCTTCACGTATCGCCCAGACCACCAAAGATTGTCCGCGGCGGGCATCACCCGCAGCGAACACTTTTGGAATCGAGGTCTGATAGCGCTCAGTGTCCGCACGCACGTTGCCGCGTTCGTCCAGCGCGATGCCTAACTCCTGCAACATGCCTGGTTGCACCGGATGCATATAACCCATCGCCAGGAGCACGAGATCCGCCTTAAGATCAAATTCGCTGCCGGCGATTTCTTGCATCTTCCACGCGCCAGCGGGATCTTTTTGCCATTCCAGGCGAACCGCATGCAGGGTTTTGACTTTTCCTTGTGCACCGGAAAAATTTTTCGTGGCGATGCTCCAGTCGCGGGAGCAGCCTTCTTGTTGCGACGACGAGGTGCGCAGCTTCATCGGCCAGTCCGGCCAAGTCAGCGGTTTATTTTCCTGCTCGGGCGGCCGCGGCATTAATTCAAATTGGGTAACCGATGCAGCGCCTTGCCGGATCGACGTACCCACGCAGTCGGAACCGGTATCACCACCGCCAATAACCACCACATGTTTGCCTTTGGCGGTGAGGCTGATATCCGCGGGGAGGGTTTCGCCCGCGACGCACCGGTTTTGTTGTTCCAGGAACTTCAGTGCGAAATAAATGCCATTTAGTTCACGTCCAGGCACCTTCAGATCACGCGCCTGCTCGGAGCCGGCGCTCAGCACAACCGCATCGAATTCATCCAGCAGTTGTTTGGCGGGGACGTTCACTCCGATATGTTGTCCAGTACGAAATTCAACGCCTTCCGCCTGCATCTGTTGCATGCGCTGGTCGATCAGATGTTTTTCCATTTTGAAATCGGGAATGCCGTAGCGCAGCAAGCCACCGATCCGGTCACTTTTTTCAAACAGTGCCACGGCGTGTCCCGCACGTGCCAGTTGTTGTGAACAGGCCAGGCCCGCCGGTCCAGAGCCGATCACGGCAACGCGTTTGCCGGTTTTCATGGCCGGAATCTGCGCGCTAACCCAGCCTTCTTTCCAGCCCTTGTCGATGATGGCATGTTCGATGGTTTTAATTGCAACGGGATCGTTGCTGATATTCAACACGCACGCCGCCTCGCACGGGGCAGGGCACACGCGGCCGGTGAACTCCGGAAAATTGTTAGTGGAGTGCAGCACGTCCAACGCCTCACGCCAACGGTTGTTGTAAACGAGATCATTCCAGTCCGGAATAATATTGTTCACCGGGCAGCCCGTTTGGCAAAAAGGAATGCCGCAATCCATGCAACGCGCGCCCTGTTGGCGCAGCTCGCTGTCCGCCAACGGTAGCGTGAATTCCTTATAGAAATGGATGCGTTCTTTGACCGGCAAATAGCCGGGCTCTTGCCGCGCGATTTCCATGAACCCGGTCGGCTTACCCATGACTCACTCGCTCCGTTTGTTTCTGTGCCGATTTCGCGGCAGCAATCTTTTGCAATGCCTGACGATATTCGATGGGCATGACTTTGGTGAATTTAGGTAAATAGAGATTCCATTGATCGAGAATTTTACGCGCGCGTTCCGAACCGGTGTAATGCACATGCTTTTCGATCAGTGCTCGCAGGAGGCGGGCATCGCTGTCCGCCGAGGTTTCAGCCGGAACCGATTCCAGTTCGACCATGGCCAGATTGCAGCGCTTTTTGAAGTCGCCGTTTTCGTCGAGCACAAACGCCGTACCTCCGCTCATGCCTGCCGCGAAGTTGCGTCCAGTTGCACCCAGCACCACCACGGTGCCCCCGGTCATGTATTCACAGCCGTGATCGCCGACGCCTTCCACCACGGTGATGGCGCCGGAGTTACGCACCGCAAAACGTTCGCCCGCAATCCCGCGGAAATAACACTCGCCATTGATCGCTCCGTACAGCACGGTGTTGCCGACGATAATGTTATCCTCCGGCACGATCGGGCACGTTGCGGGTGGATAGATCGCGATGCGCCCACCGGATAATCCCTTGCCGACGTAGTCGTTGGCCTCGCCTTGCAAGTCGATGCTGATGCCGTGCGCCAGGAACGCACCGAAACTTTGACCCGCCGTGCCCTGGGCGCGAATGTGAATGGTGTCGTCGGGCAGACCCGTGTGCCCATAACGCTTGGCGACTTCACCTGACAACATCGCACCGATGGTGCGGTTGGAGTTCTTGATGGTGACGTCGATCTGCACCGGTTTGCGCTGTTCCAACGCGGGGCGCGCGGCTGCGATCAGTTGATGATCCAATGCCTTGTCAAGACCATGATCCTGTCGTTCTGTCCAATGAGTTGATTCGCCGGACGCGGTTGCCGGGCGATACAGGATGCGTGAAAAATCCAGCCCCTTGGCCTTCCAGTGTTCGACCGAGGCACGCGCATCAATCTGGTCGGTGCGCCCAATCATTTCATCGAAACGGCGGAAGCCCATCTGCGCCATGTATTCGCGTACTTCTTCGGCGATGAAGAAGAAATAATTCACCACATGCTCGGGCTGGCCGGTGAATTTTTTGCGCAGTTCCGGGTCTTGTGTCGCGACGCCGACCGGGCAGGTATTCAGATGACATTTGCGCATCATGATACAGCCTTCCACCACCAGCGGCGCCGTGGCAAAACCGAATTCATCCGCACCCAGCAGGGCGCCGATCACGACATCACGGCCGGTTTTGATTTGTCCGTCAACTTGTACCGCAATGCGTCCGCGTAACTGGTTCAGCACCAAAGTTTGCTGGGTTTCAGCCAGACCCAATTCCCACGGTGAACCGGCAAACATTAATGACGATAACGGAGTTGCGCCGGTACCGCCGTCGTGGCCGGAGATAGTGACGTGATCGGCATGCGCCTTGGCGACACCTGCGGCAATCGTACCCACGCCGACTTCGGCAACCAGCTTGACGCTGACCAGCGCCTGCGGATTTACATTCTTCAGGTCATGAATGAGCTGAGCCAAATCCTCTATCGAATAAATGTCATGGTGCGGCGGGGGCGAGATCAGCCCGACACCGGGAATGGAGTGGCGCACCTTGGCAATCGTTTCGGAGACTTTATGGCCGGGCAGTTGTCCGCCCTCACCGGGTTTGGCGCCCTGGGCCATTTTGATTTGCAACATGTCGGCGTTGACCAGATATTCAGCGGTCACGCCAAAGCGTCCGGCGGCGACTTGTTTAATCGCCGAGCGCATCGAGTCGCCATTCGGCAGAGGAATGAAACGATCCGGCTCTTCGCCCCCTTCGCCGGTATTGGATTTTCCGCCGATGCGGTTCATCGCAATTGCCAGCGTGGTATGCGCTTCGCGTGAAATCGACCCGAACGACATCGCACCGGTGGAGAAGCGCTTGACAATTTCCTTGGCGGATTCGACTTCGCTCAGCGGGATCGGTTGGGCAGCCGTTTTAATGTCGAACAGTCCGCGCAAGGTCATCAACTGTTTGCTTTGGTCGTTAATCAACGCGGAATATTGTTTAAATGTTTTGTAGTCGTTGGCGCGCGTCGCATGTTGCAACTTGGCAATACTGTCCGGCGTCCACATGTGCGCCTCGCCGCGTACGCGGTAAGCGTAATCACCGCCGACGTCGAGCGCGTTACGATACAACGGCGCATCGCCGAACGCGGTGCGGTGCCACTGCACAGCTTCGGCGGCGACCTCGTTCAGACCAATACCTTCAACTGTACTGGCGGTACCTTTGAAGTATTTTTCGACAAAGGGTTGATTGAGTCCGATCGCTTCGAAGATCTGCGCGCCGCAATACGATTGATAGGTCGAGATACCCATCTTGGACATGACTTTCAACAGACCTTTGCTGATCGACTTGATGTAGTTTTTGCAGGCCTCTTTGTGGCCGATGCCAGCCGGAATATAGGCCTGCATGTTCGCCAGCGTTTCGAATGCGAGATACGGATGAATCGCTTCCGCGCCATAACCCGCGAGCATCGCGAAGTGATGCACCTCGCGCGCTGCTCCGGTTTCAATGACCAGCCCGGTGCTGGTTCGCAAACCCGCGCGAATCAGATGATGATGCACGGCGCTGGTCGCAAGCAGGGCGGGAATCGCAAGTTGGCTAGCATCCATGCCGCGGTCGGACAGGATGATGATATTGCAGCCATCGTGCACCGATTGTTCCGCGTCGGCGCACAATTTGTCGAGCGCTGGCGCCATTCCGGCGGCGCCTTGAGCGGCCGCATAACAGCTGTTTAAGGTGCAGGAGCGGAAGGTCTTGTCGGTGTAATCGGCAATATGGCGTATTTTTTCCATATCCTCGGGACTGAGGACCGGTTGCTGCACCTCCAGGCGTTTACGCGGTTCGGTTTCGTCCAGCCCCAGCAGATTGGGACGCGGGCCGATAAACGACACCAGCGACATGACCAGCTCTTCGCGGATCGGATCGATGGGCGGATTAGTCACCTGCGCGAACAATTGCTTGAAGTAACTGGTCAGCGGCATGGCACGGTTCGACAGCACAGCCAATGGCGTGTCGTTGCCCATCGAACCGACCGCTTCCTGACCACTGGCGGCCATCGGAGTCAGCAAAAATTTCAGGTCTTCCTGCGTATAGCCGAAGGCTTGCTGGCGATCCAGTAACGGCGCGCTTGAGGATGGTAGGGGCTCGGTATTGGCAGGCGGCAGGTCTTCCAGCACGATCTGGGTTCTTTTCAGCCAGTCGCGGTAAGGGCGGAAGTTGGCCAGCGCCGTTTTGACTTCGGCATCGTCGATGATGCGGCCGGCTTCGACGTCGATCAGGAACATCTTGCCAGGCTGTAGGCGCCACTTCTTGATAATCTTGTGCTGGGGGATATCGAGGACGCCCATCTCCGACGCCATAACCACCAGATCATCGTCGGTGATGAGATAACGCGCGGGGCGCAAGCCGTTTCGGTCAAGCGTCGCACCAATCTGGCGGCCGTCGGTGAACGCCACTGCGGCCGGACCATCCCAGGGTTCGAGCAGGGCAGCATGATATTCATAAAAATCGCGGCGTTTTTCATCCATCAACGGGTTGCCGGCCCAAGCTTCGGGAATCAACAGCATCATCGCGTGCGCCAGCGAATACCCGCCGGCGACCAATAATTCCAGCGCATTGTCGAAGCACGCCGAATCGGATTGGTTTTCATCGATCAACGGCCATAATTTGTCAAGATCATCACCCAGCAATGCAGACGACATCGAATGGCGGCGCGCTGCCATCCAGTTGAGATTGCCGCGCAGTGTATTGATTTCGCCGTTGTGCGCAATCATGCGGAACGGATGGGCCAGATCCCAGGTGGGAAAGGTGTTGGTCGAAAAGCGTTGATGCACTAGCGCGAGCGCAGTAACCATCTGCGGATCGAGCAGGTCCGGATAATATTCACCCACTTGATCGGCCAGCAGCATACCTTTGTAGACCAAGGTACGGGCGGACAGTGAGGGAATATAGAAAGATTCGGTACCCGGCAACTTCAATGCATGCACGGCATGTTCGGCGCGCTTGCGCAGCACGAACAGTTTACGTTCAAAAGTGTCAACATCAGGCGTGTTGGTGCCGCGCTTGATCACCGCCTGCCGGATCACGGGCTCCACCGCTTTAACGCCTTTACCTAAGCGGGCGTTATGGGTGGGAACATCACGCCAGCCCAATAAGGTTTGGCCTTCGGCGCTAATGCACTCACTCAGGATACGTTCACAGGCGGCACGGGTGGTCTTGTCTTGCGGCAGGAATAACATGCCGACGCCGTAGTCGCCGGGTGCGGGCAAGGTGATTTTTTGTTTAGCAAACTCGCGGCGCAGAAAAGCGTCCGGGGTTTGGATCAGTATGCCGGCGCCGTCGCCGGCCAGCGGGTCCGCACCGGTGGCGCCGCGATGGCTGAGGTTTTTCAGGATTTGCAGGCCCTGCTCGATAATCGTATGACTCTTGTGTCCCTTGAGATGGGCAATGAAACCTACGCCGCACGCATCATGCTCGTGCTGGGGGTCATATAAACCTTGTTTGGAAGGCCGCGCCGTACGATTCACGTTAAAACACCCCTCGACAAATTGTTCTCAACACATCTGCTTAAGAATTCAATGTTCAAATATAAAAAATCGAGCGCAGCAGCCCTGTCGCCCGGCTGTAAGTGCTCGGTCCAATTCGATACTTTGAATTTCATCTTCGGAGTGAGAAGCGGGACAGTCAAGCTGTGCTGGGTTGGGTATCGCGAGACGACGTCAATCGCGCAGAACCGGCCTGTATTCAAACACGAGTGACTATCCATGCACCCATACCGGCAGAAAGTATAAAGGGTCCTGTCAGTGGGTTCAATTCATGCGCATTTTCTGCACAGAGGCAAATGGCCGCGAGCAAGGCATAACGCTGCCGATTGAAAATCAGCAGCCATGGGATTTTTTGCCTAGCCCATCCCGTTTTCAAGCGATGAATGCAGTGCTTCGGTTCAGTTGTAATACCGTGGAGACGATAGCGAACCCAGGGACGGTACGGTATTGGGCGGGCGTCCGGGCATTTGCTGGTAGCAGCAAAACAAGTGAAGCATAAGTTTCTCAGTGCGGGGTGTCATTATGGTGTTGCCACTATTATTAAGCATGTCTTTGGCGGGTGTGGCTCCTTCAGGGGATGCATTGTGGGGTAACGTTGGGTTTGGTTTATATCCAATGAGTAGCCAGAAAGTTGCGCCCAATGGGTTGGTTTACGAACCAATGTTTCGACTGATCGGCGATGTTAATGTGGGTAGCCGGGATTTGTACCTGTTTGCAACCTCAGCCTATTACACCGAAAAACCTACGCCCGGTGAGACGACGAATAAGAGTCAAGGCTCGTTCGACTTTACCAAGCGGCAATACGATTTCAACATTGGGGGCGCATTTGCGACCGGCGATAATACCGAAGTGCGCTTTTGGGCTTACTCACAAAGCAATATTAACCGCGGTATCGATCTGAACAAACCGTCGGGTTACAAAGACGGCTTTGCCAGTTCGTTACGCTATTATTTTGCCGATGAGGTAGTGACTCATGGTTATATCGGTGCAGGTTATTACTTTACCAAAGAGCTGGTGGATACCAACGGCCAAGCCTATACCCCGAGTTTTTTTGCCGAACTGAATTTCACCAATCCTTTGGGTGCGGGTTTCCATGTGTATGGACAGGCCATCATTCAAGGCGGACGAAGCGATGGGATTAAGGAAGTCGACACTCAACTGGGGCTCACCTATAAAATCAACGGCGGGAAAAAGAGCACCGCGCACTTGTTCTTGGAAAATGATTTCGGACAGGAAGGAAATCCTGAGCGCCGGCGGGTGCTGCTGGAATTACGCCGTTCCTTTCAAGGCAATTGAGGTGGCGCGGCGGCAGGGGATGCCGCCGTTGTTCCTGTAACTTGTTCCGTAGATTCTACTGTTTCCTGCTGTTTGCTAATCTCACTCTGCACGGCGCGCATGCGCCGTACCCAGGCTCCTCTCATCAATCCCTCAGGTAGCGCCGCGCGTGCTTGCTGGGCGCTGGCGAAATCAGAATAGACTCCGGTGACCAATCCGTACCAGGGCTTGCCTTTGCGGGAAGCGCTGAACACGGCGGAAGGATCGGTGAGACTGAATTTTTTCAACGCGCGGCGAATATCGCCTTCTTGTGAAGAGCCGGCGACTTGCAGTGTATAAGCATCCGGATTTTGTGCGAGCAGCCAGTTGTCGCGCTGCGGTATACCGGGGGTTGGCGGCGATACTGGGGTGTCCTCGACGGGGACGGGTGTTACAGGGTCGGCGGGTTCGGATACAGTGGCCGTTACTTCGCTTGGAGTCTCAGCGTTTACGGAGACCAGTTCGGGTTTTTCCTCCGGCGCCGCAACCATCTGTACCGGAGCTGTCACGGCTGGCGGAAGATTCACGGTTTGCCCTGCCACGGGCGGTCTCTCAAACAGATAATTGATGGAATCCTGAAACACAAGCACAAGCACAAGCGCTGCCAAAACCGATGTAGCTCCAAGCATATAGCGTGGATCTGTCCATGGATGATTAAGCACTACGGCGAAGAAGCCCGGATTGAGAGAATTGCGGGCTGAACGCTGTTCGATCAGCGTGTTGATATGGCCGGGCCAACCCGAGGTTGCGCGTCTGATGCGTTGAATATCACGCTCATTGAATGCCACAGCATGGCCGTCGAGACGGTGATTGCTGCGCAGCACATGCTCAACATAAGCGCCCACTTCATCGGGCGCTAAGGGCTGCAATTCGGTGGCTTTAACCCGGTGGCGGACGCTGGGTCCGGCCAAGGTAATTTTTTCGCGATGCTCGGTAAACAAGACCAAGTTGAGCAAATTACGTCCAGTCTCGCCGCGCAAGTCGGCAAGCGCTTCGAGGAACGGATAGGTATCACTTGTCAAGCGGTCGGCATCGTCGATAAGCAAAATGCAGTGATAGCCCTTGCGTTGCAGTAGATCAAGTTGTTCCTTAATCAGCGCAAGGGATTCATCGGGTGCGGGTTTTGAAACCACCAGCTTGAATGAATTCAACAATGCATCACAGACCGCATGCGTCGTGAGGGTTGGATCTGCCGACATGGTAATGGCATGGATGTTGGGCCCACCGCGCGCAATTATTTCTCGCAGCAGAGTGCTTTTGCCGCTGCCTGCCGGGCCGTGAATAAGCAATACCAGATCACTGTAACGAGCAAGGTAGAGTGCCATGTCGAGCGTGGTGCGGCGCGATGCGGCATGGAAATACGGCGGATACTCGGCTGCACTTTGAGAAGCCACGGAGGAGCGTGGCGAGAGCGTGCCGGGTGTAAGGTCTAAAGGTGCGTCGTGACTGATTTGCATAACCGACTTATACATAGGTGCCTTGCACGAATACCACATGGTAACCGCGACTCACTTGGGCGTCACGGGTTTGCATTAAGGCCTGCTCGGCGGCGGCACGTGAGTTGAAAAGCTCACGTTTCACGCGGCCACTCGAGCCTTGATTACCCCATTCCTTGATCAATATCCAGCCTTCCAGTAAATCCTGCTGTAACAATACCTGGTAAAACTTTGGCGGTCCGTCCGCCTCCGCAGTTTTCTGCATGTAGATACGCACGTCAACTGAGCCTCATCGGGCTAAAAATGCGTTCGTGTTCGGCGATCGCGTAGCGGTCGGTCATACCCGCTATGTAGTCGGCAATGGCACGCGCGCGGCCGTCGGGACCTTCCTTCGCCTGATATTGTGCTACGCGGGCATAAGGATCCGGCGGCAATAAACGCGTATCGTCGACGAACGCGTCGAACAACTCACGAATGACTTTCTTCGCTTTAGCCGTCATGCGCTGCACACGGAAATGCTGGTACAAGTGCGTGCGCAAGAATCGCTTAAGCTCGAGATGCATGTCGCGCATTGCGGGGCTGAATGTCACCAGCGCTTCGCGATGTTGGCGTACCGCCCCCGCCGTGCCGACCGCCGCCATGGTGATTACATCGCGGGTATGTTCAATCAGGTCCGACACTTGGCGGTTAATCATACGGCGGATGATTTCGTGAATAGTGCGACGTGCCGCAAGTTCCGGGTACAGGCGCTTGACGATATCGTGTTGATCGCGAAACAGGCGGACCTCGCTAAGTTGTTCTATGGTAAGCAAACCCGCGCGCAAACCGTCGTCGACATCGTGATTGTTGTAGGCAATTTCATCCGCGACATTGGCCAGTTGGGCTTCCAGGCCAGGCTGGGTATTCTTCAAAAAGCGTTCGCCAACCTCTCCCAAGTGTTCTGCATGTTTGCGCGAGCAGTGCTTCAAAATTCCTTCACGCGTTTCGAAAGTGAGATTGAGTCCGTCGAATTGCGCGTATTTTTCCTCTAATTCATCGACCACGCGTAGGGATTGCAAGTTATGTTCGAAGCCGCCATGGGCGCGCATGCACTCGTTCAGCACATCTTGCCCGGCATGACCAAAAGGCGTGTGGCCTAGGTCGTGCGCCAGTGCGATGGCTTCAGTCAGATCTTCATCGAGACGTAAAAAACGCGCGATCGATCGGCCAATCTGGGCGACTTCGATGGAATGGGTGAGGCGGGTGCGGAACATGTCACCTTCGTGATTCACGAACACCTGGGTTTTATATTCCAGTCGGCGAAACGCGGCGGAATGTACGATGCGGTCGCGGTCGCGTTGATATTCGCTGCGCGCTTCCGGCGGCGGTTCATTAAAGCGCCGGCCGCGCGAGTGTTCCGGGTGAGCTGCATAAGGTGCGAGCATGACAATTATAATTCCAGTCCGCGCTGGGAACGGACGGCATGATGCTCGTCGATGGTTGCGCGCAGCAATTGAGGATTAAAATCCGCAGTGACGATGGCTTTGCCCAGGGCTTGCAACAACACCAGACGGATTTTTCCATCGAGCACTTTTTTGTCAACACCCATCAACTCGATGAAACGGTCTGTGCTCAGGTCCGCGGGCGCGCGTGTCGGTAATTGCGCGCGGCCGATCAGGCTCTCAATACGGTGCACGTCGTCGCGTGTCAGCCATCCCATGCGCATCGACATATCGGCCGCCATCAACATGCCGACGCCTACGCCTTCGCCGTGCAGCCAGGAGTGATAGCCGGTGCCGGTTTCAATCGCATGGCCGAAAGTGTGGCCAAAATTAAGCGTCGCGCGCACCCCGCCTTCTTTTTCATCGGCTGCTACCACCTCGGCTTTGTTGCGGCAAGAACGTTCAATAGCATATGCCAGCGCCTGCGGATCGCGCGCGCTGAGCTTTTCCATGTTGTTTTCTAACCAGCAAAAGAACTCCATATCGCGGATCAGTCCATATTTAATAATCTCGGCGAGGCCCGCGCTCAGTTCGCGATCTTCCAGGGTATTTAATGTGCTGGTGTCGGCCAATACGCATACGGGTTGGTGAAACGCCCCGATCATATTCTTGCCCAGCGCGTGATTCACACCGGTTTTACCACCTACCGAGGAGTCCACTTGGGCAAGCAGGGTAGTGGGGATTTGCAGGTAATTTACGCCGCGCTGATAACATGCGGCCGCGAAGCCGGTGATGTCGCCGATCACACCGCCGCCCAGCGCCACGAGTGTGGTTTGACGGCTGTGACGCTTGCTGAGCAAAGCATCGAATACCAGATTAAGCGTATCCAGATTCTTGAAGCGCTCGCCATCCGGTAGCACCACAGTGTCGCAGCTCGCATGGCGAAACAGTGCGCAGGCATGCTTTAAGTACAATGGCGCCACGGTTTCGTTGCTTACGATGCAAACCTGCGATCCGGCCACATGATCACTAATCAGCTCAGGCTGACTCAACACGCCCGCGCCGATATGAATCGGATAGCTGCGGTCGCCAAGGTTCACGTGCAGGGTTTTCATGTCATCTCGCGCAGGGCTTTAAGTGCAAAGTGGAATGCAAAAAGTATACAGGAAACGGCGGGCAAGGCTAAACCGCGCGGAGATTGCGATCCGATACTCTGCTAAGGCTGGGCATTCTTAACTTAAGTTATGTTGGCAGTGCCGCAATGATTTTTTTCACCAGCCATTTGGGTGTATGGCCGTCGGTGTCGAGGATCAAATCGGCTATTTCTTCGTAAAGGGCCGCGCGCGTTTCCATTAATTCACGCAGCTTCGCCTTGGGATCGGGGGTTTTGAGAAGCGGGCGATGCGGGTCTTTGGCGGTGCGGTTGAATAACTGTTCAAGATTGGCGCGCAGGTAGACCACGTGGCCGCGGCTGGACAGTAGTACACGATTATTTTTGTCAAGAACTGCTCCGCCACCGGTGGCCAAAACGATATTTTCACGCTGGGTGAGTTCGTCGATCATGGCGCGTTCACGGGTGCGAAATCCGGCTTCGCCTTCCAGTTCAAAAATCAACGGAATACTGGCCCCGGTGCGCTGCTCGATTTCATGATCGCTGTCGACGAACGCCATATCGAGCATCTTCGCGAGCTCTTTGCCGGCCGTGGTCTTGCCTGCGCCCATCGGGCCAATCAGAAAAATATTGCGACGGGTCATGGAGTGGTTTTTGCCGGAGCTGAAAATACCAACGGGCGGCGGAACCGTGATCCGCCGCCCGGGATTTTTTTCATGATTAATTGATCTTCAAATTGTCTTTGAGCACTTTGGGCGTTACAAAAATGAGCAGTTCGGTGTTTTGATCGACCGTGCTGTTACGGCGGAACAATACGCCGATAAATGGCAGATCGCCGAAGAACGGAATCTTGGCGGTGGTTTCGCGTTTCTCTTGTTCATGTATGCCGCCCAGCACCACAGTTTCGCCCGATTGCACTAGTACTTGGGTCGAGATTTCACGTTTGTCGATGGACGGATTGGAGCCGCCACCCGCGGTGGGGACCACCTGTCCGACGCTGTCTTTGGTGACTTTGAGATCCATGCGAATACGATCATCCGGCGTGATATGCGGCGTAACAGTCAAGCTCAGCACCGCCTCCTTGAAACTGACGCTGGTCGCGCCGCTGGAAGCGGCTTCTTGGTAGGGAATTTCCGTACCCTGTTTGATTACGGCTTCTTTTTGATTCGACGTGATCACGCGGGGACTGGAAATTACTTCACCGCGGCCTTCCTGTTGCAAGGCGGACAGTTCTAAATCCAGCAAGGTATTGCGTCCCAGGATCGCGAACGCAATGCTGCCTGCGGTACCGCCGGCGGGCAGGTTGAAGTTATAGCGGTTACCTGCCGCGGGAATCGCAATCGGGTAGGGGCTGCCATTGGTATTAGTCTGTTGATTGCTGATCGCCGAATTCACCATGCTGTCCGCGCCGGCGCCCGTACCGGTGCCGACAATGAGATTGTTGCTGGAGTTGCGTGTTCCGGTGGCGCCGAAACGCACGCCCAGGTCACGCGCAAAGTCGTTATGTGCGATCACGATGCGCGACTCGATCAATACCTGGCGCACGGCAATGTCAAGCTTGGCGACTAACTTGCGAATGCTCGCCAGACGGTCGGTGGTTTCCAGCACGATCAAGGTATTGGTGCGTTCGTCGACCGACACTTTGCCGCGTTCGGACAACAGGGTTTTATCTTGTGAGTGCAGCAACGCCACCAGATCGGACGCCTTGGCATAGTTGATCTGGATCAGCTCAGATTGAAGCGGTGCCAATTCCTCCACCTGTTTCTTGGATTCGATTTCCAGTTTTTCGCGCGTGGCGATTTCTTCGGTCGGCGCGATCATGATGACATTGCCGCTGCGGCGCATGCCCAAGCCTTTGGTTTTGAGAATCAGGTCCAGGGCCTGATCCCACGGCACGTTTTGCAAGCGCAAGGTCAGGTTGCCCTGCACAGTATCACTGGTAACGATATTCAGGCTGGTGAAATCAGCCAGCAATTGCAGCACCGCGCGCACTTCGATGTCCTGAAAATTAAGCGATAACCGTTCGCCGGTGAACTGCTCTTCTTCGCGTTTGGCGGCTTCTTTCTGCTCTTTGCTGAGCGGTTTCACTTCAACAGTGAAGGTACTTTCAGACTGGAAGGCCAAATATTCATACACGCCTTTGGGGGTAATACTCAGTTGCGCGCTGTTATCGCGCGTGCCGGCGTCGATGAACTGCACCGGCGTGGCGAAGTCGATCACGTCGAGGCGCTGCCGCAATTCGGTGGGCAGCGAGGTATTGGCGAACTCGATAAAAATCTGTCCACCGGATTCACGGGTATCAACCACGATGTTGGGATCGGACAGGGTCACGATCACCCGTCCCGCGCCATTATCACCGCGCCGGAAGTCGATGTTCTTGATCAACGATGTGGAGGTGTCCGCCGAAGACGGAGCCGCCAAGGCCGAGCGCGGGGTTTGCGCCAGATCGGATTTTACCGTGAGCACCACGCTGTTGTTCTCGACCTTGGCTTCGTAGGGCACAAGCTTGACTAAATTCAATACCACGCGCGTGCGGTTCGCGGATTCGACCACCGACACGCTGCTGGCCAGGCCAAGGTTGATCGCCTTGTTCTTCCACGCCAATTTTGAAATAGTGCCCGGGAAATCCAGCGCAATACGAGCCGGGTCGTCAATGGTGAATGCGGCCGGTTTGGCCGGCGGTTTATTAAAGCGCAAGGTCATTTGCGGGCGGTCGCCGGACAGATTGACCACAGTAATATCTTCAAGCTCGACATTTGTGCCGCTGCCTGACTTGGAGGCTTTTGCGACGGGTTCCGGAACGGGTGTGGGCTCAACCGCTTTGGGAGCGCTTGCGGAAGCTTCCGGTGTCGATTCGTTTTGAATCCCGGCGGTACTGAGCGTGACGTAAACGTTATTGCCTTGCGAGCGCGTGGTGAATTGCACCATTTGTTTCAGATTCACGATTACGCGCGTATGACCGTCGACTTCAGTGGCGCTGACGGTTTCCGCCGCGCCTTTGTCGATCGGCAGAGGCAGTGACCAGGGGAGGTTGTTGCGCACCTCGGGGAAGTCGAGCGTGATTTGCGGTGGATTACCTTGCGTGGCGCTGATCGGGGCGGGAGGATCACCGCGAAAACTCAAATGCACCTCGACACTGTCGCTGCTTTGCGAAGTGAAATTAATAAACTCGAGCGTGGTATTTTCCGCTGCCACGGCCATGCTAACGGCAGCGAGCAACACGCCCAGCGCAGATTGCATGATGCAGCGCCATGCGGCGCTAGTCAGTGAAGAGATTTGATTCATATCGTTCCTGCCAGACATTGTTTTCCCCTCTGGGATCATTGACTGATTTTCAAAGTGGCTTGACGCTCTATCCAGCTGCCCAGCCCGTCGGAAATAATTTCGGTGATGTCGATTTGTTTGTCGGTAATACGCGTGATTTCGCCAAAGTTCTTGCCGATATGATTGCCGCTTTTGACGCGGAAGATGAGTCCGTCCGAGGTTTTAACGATAGCCCATTTGTCCTTGTCCTTATTCAGGCTGCCGACCATTTTCAGGGCATCCAGTGAATATTGCTCGAGGGCTTCGCGATTGCGGTCGATGTTCGGACGCAATTTACTTTTGGAGCCACGGGCCTGCGCAGCAGGTGCCTGAGCTTTAACAGCGGGCCGGAACGGGTCGCGCAAATTCTCGTCGCGATAGACGAAACGTTCGTAAGGTTTAATCTCAGGCAGTGGAGCGATGGGCACACCCGGGCGGGCCTGCACTTCTTTAATGTAGTCATTTAGGTCTTCGAATTTGTCATTGGCGCAGGCGGCCAGTAACAGGCTCAGCGCCAATAGGCACGCGCCGGCGGCGCGCAGCTGCCGAGCTGGAACAAGAGTCTGCTGCATCGGTTTCTCGTACATAAACATCGTTACCTTGCTGTATGCCGCCATGACTTACTTCTTCTTTTTGTCTTTCTTTTTCGCTTGTTCCTGGTTGATTTCTTCTTCGTCCAGATAGCGATAGGTTTTGGCCGTTGCTTCCATCATCAGATTGCCTTTGTGTTTGCCCTTTTGGCCGCCGTCTTTGACTTGCGTGATGACGAAGTCGTGCAATGTGACGATGCGTGGCAATGCGGCAACGCCGCTGACGAAGGCGCCAAACTGATGGAAGTTTCCGTTGACACGAATCTTGATCGGCAGCTCCGCGTAAAACTCAACCGGGATTTCCGGTTCCGGTTTGAAAAGTTCAAATTCCAGGCCGCTGGCGACGCCCACCTGCGAAATATCCACCAGTAATGCGGCAACTTCGGTTTTCGACGGCAGTTGCCGCAGCATTTCGCCGAATACTTTTTGCATCTCTTCCATTTGTTTTTTGTACGCGATCAGGCTTACCGCCTTGGCCTGTTTTTCCTCGAAGGTTTTCTTTACTTCGGCTTCTTTGCTTTGTGCCTGACGCAATACGGTAACTTGTCCCATGGTGTCGAAATAAATGCCAATACCCAGCACCACCAGGCAGATCATGCCGATGGCGATGGCTTTGAACAACATCGGCCAGGTGCCGATGTTGTTCACGTCCAGGCGTTTCATTTCATCGACGAAGCTCATGGTTTTACTTCCTTGGGCTTATCGGTGGTTTTCTGCTCGGCCGGGGCTTCGCTCGCCGGACGATTTTGCACGGCATGCATGCTGAACCAGCTCAAACCGGGGTATTCGCTCTTGCTGGAGTCGATCACATCAAGCACGGGTTTGGCCATCCACGCGGCGGTGTCGACATTGCGCATCAATGCGGAAACATTGGCATTCGATTCCGCTACGCCTTCGATTTTAATGCTAGCCCCCGAGACATTGACCTGGGTGAGGTACACACCCTCCGGCATGGTCTGAGTGATTTCCTGAAACAGATGCACGATTTCGGGCCGGCTGGCCTGCAAGGTCTGAATGATTTTCATGCGCGCCAGCAAATTTTGCTTGTCGGTCTCGAGGGTTTGAATTTCTTTGATTTGCTTTTCAACCTCTTCGATTTTTCCATCGAGGAATTTATTGCGCGCTTCCTGGCTGGTAATTAACCCGTTCATGTGGATATGGATATAAACCAGTACCAGGACCGAGAGCATGCCGCTGCCGGCGGCGACCACCGCAAACTGACGTTTGCGTTCTTTATTTAAGGCGGCGCGCCAGGGAAGTAGATTGATGTGAGCCATTAATCGAAACTCCGCAGTGCCAGACCGCAGGCGATCATCAATGCGGGCGCATCATTGGCCAGCGCCTGTGCCTTGACGCGGCTTGCCGTCGTCATATTTGCAAAGGGATTAGCGATGGAGGTGCTGGTGCCCACTTTGTCGTTAATCAATTCGTCCACTCCGGTGATCGACGAACTGCCACCGGCCAGCACGATGTGGTCCACCGAGTTGTAGTCGCTGGAGGAGAAAAATAATTGCAACGAACGACTCACCTGTTGGGCCATGGCTTCTTTAAAAGGCTCCAGCACCTCAGGCACATAATTGTCGGGCAAACCGCCCTGGCGTTTGGCCATGCCGGCTTCCTCGAACGACAATCCATAACGGCGTTGAATTTCTTCGGTGAGCTGGCGGCCGCCGAACAATTGGTCGCGGGTGTAAATGATTTTGCGATTATGCAAAATATTCAATGTGGTCATGGTGGCGCCGATGTCGACGATGGCGATGATTTTATCCACGCCTTCGTCGGGCGCTTGATGCGCGACCAGCGCAAATGCGTTTTCCAGACTGTACGATTCCACATCGATGATCTTTGGAATCAAGCCGCCCAATTCAATTGCCGCAATGCGCACGTCGACATTCTCGCTGCGCGATGCCGCGACCAGCACGTCGACCGTATCCGGGCTGTCCTCGGTGGGCCCGAGTACTTCGTAATCAAGATTGACTTCGTCAAGGGAGTACGGAATATACTGATTCGCTTCCGCTTCGATCTGCGCGCCGATTTCTTCGTCGGACAAATTGGCGGGCAGCGTAATCACTTTGGTGATGACCGCAGATCCGGGGACGGCCGCGGCGGCGAATTTCGCGCGCGCGCCGGAGCGTTTCACGACGCGGCGGATGCATTCACCCACGGCTTCCACATCGGTGATGTTTTTTTCAACCACGGAATTTGGCGGCAGAGGTTCGACCCCATAGCATTCCACGCGGTAATTAATACCCGACATGCTGAGCTCGAGAAGTTTTACTGCACTTGAGCTGATGTCTAATCCAAGGATCGGTGTCTTCTTGGATTTAAACAGTTGCGGTAATCGCACGCGTTGGTCCTTTCCGTTGTTTATGGACGTCGTTGCTGTTGCGCATGACACTTGGCGCACATAATCATCGGCATGAGCAAAGTAAACTTGATAGGCATTAAACAGTCGTAACTATAGTTCAAAAAAACAGTAACGAAAAACAAACGTGGCTGCGTGCGAATCGTTCGTGAGCTGGGTTACAAAGCGCGGTGGAGCAATGTTAAAAAAATTGAAAATAACTGGTTGGAAACGTGTGGTGCTGTTTGCCGTGCTGGGCATGATGGTTCTGATGCTCGCCGGTACGGTCTATCTGTATTTTAAAATTTCCGCCGAGCTGCCGTCGGTCGAATCGCTCAAAGATGTACGTTTCCAGGTGCCCTTGCGCGTATATGCTTCCGACGGAAAACTGATCGCGGAGTTCGGCGAGAAGAAACGCATTCCGGTGACCATCGCGGGCGTCCCCGAACTACTGGTTAAAGCGATATTGGCTGCCGAAGACGATCGGTTTTATCAACACCCGGGTGTTGACTACCAAGGGTTGCTGCGCGCGGTTGCGGTCATGATTCGCACCGGCGAGAAAGCGCAAGGCGGCAGCACCATCACCATGCAGGTGGCACGTAATTTCTTTTTGAGCAGCGAGCGAACCTTCGCGCGCAAATTGAGCGAAATCCTGCTGTCATTGCGTATCGAGCACGAGCTCTCCAAGAATGAAATTCTCGAACTGTACCTGAATAAAATTTATCTCGGGAATCGGGCTTACGGTGTGGCCTCCGCCGCCAAGGTGTATTACGGCGCCGAGGTCAAAGATCTCACGCTGGATCAAATGGCGATGATTGCCGGATTACCGAAAGCGCCCTCCACGTTTAACCCGATCGTGAATCCCGAGCGCGCGTTGCAGCGGCGCAATTACGTATTGCGCCGTTTGCATGAATTGAATGCGATCGATACCGCGACCTTTGAGCGTGCGGTGAAACAGCCGGATACCGCGAGGTTGCATACGGTCACGGAAGAAGTCGATGCGCCTTATGCGGCTGAAATGGCGCGTGCGGTCGCCGTCGAAATGTTCGGCAACGAGGCCTACACGGACGGCTACAAGGTGTACACCACGATCGATAGCCGCTTGCAGCCGGTCGCAAGCACGGTGTTGCGGCAAACCTTGATCGAGTTCGATGAACGGCATGGATACCGAGGTGCCGAGTCGCATGTGACACTTGCGCGCGACAGCACCATGGACGACTGGGAGGAAGCGCTGCGTGACACATCCTCGGCGGGTGGGCTGATACCCGCCTTGGTGTTATCGGCGGGTGAACAAAGTGCTGCGGTGTACCTGGGTGAGAATCGCAAAATAACCTTGGATTTAGGCGCATGGTCCTGGGCGCGGCGCTATATCTCCGAGAATGCTCTGGGTCCTGTGCCTAAATCCGCCAGTGAAGTGCTGCATGCCGGTGACATTGTGCGCGTACGGCAGATTGCAACTAACAAATGGCGTCTGGCGCAACTGCCGGCGATCGAGGGTGCCTTGATATCGATTGCGCCCGTCGATGGGTCAGTGAAATCCATCGTCGGTGGTTTTGACTTTTATCGTAGTAAATTCAATCGCGTCGTTCAGGCGCAACGGCAACCGGGATCGAGTTTCAAACCGTTTATTTATTCCGCGGCCCTGGACAATGGATTCACCACTGCGACTTTGGTAAACGATGCGCCGGTGGTATTTGATGATCCCGGCCTGGAATCGACCTGGCGCCCTGAAAACTACACCGGCAAGTTTTACGGGCCGACGCGGTTACGCGAAGGTTTGGTTAATTCACGCAATCTGATTTCGATTCGTGTGCTCCAGGCCATCGGCATCGATACCGCATTGCGTCACGTGGCCAAGTTTGGCATCAACGCCGAACGCTTGCCGCGCAACCTGTCACTGGCCTTGGGCAGCGGTACGGTAACGCCGATGGATCTGGTTTCGGGTTATGCGGTATTTGCCAATGGCGGTTATCGGGTATCGCCGTATATTGTGCAACGCATTGTCGGTCCGGATGACAAAGTCGTATTTATGACAACTCCCGCCACCGTGTGCACCACGTGCGAAGAACTTAGCGCTGGCGAAGATGCGACACGAACCGCCGTGCGTGAAGCGAGCAAGCCGGATAAAATCGCACCGCGCGTGGTATCGGCGCAAAATATTTACCTTACCGTTTCGATGATGAAAGATGTGGTCAAGCGTGGCACCGGCAAACAAGCAATGCAGTTGCATCGCAACGATCTCGCCGGCAAGACGGGCACCACCAATGATCAACGCGATACTTGGTTCGCGGGATTTAATCCTGACGTGGCTACCGTGGCGTGGTTGGGTTTTGACAATTCCCAGCCGTTGGGCGATGGTGAGTCGGGCGCACGCGCGGCGCTGCCGATGTGGATTAATTATATGGCCAAAGCTTTGGAAGGGGTTCCTGAGCGTGACATGGATCCACCGGCGGGTTTGGTCTCGGTAAAAATCGATCCGCAGACAGGGCAGCTGACCGGTTCCGAGAATCGCAATGCGATATTTGAAGTCTTTCGTGCTGATGCACTGCCTAAGCAATCATCCGACGACGTATTTACCGGCACGCCGGGCGAGAGCAGTGGGGCGGTAGGCAGTGGCGAAGGCGAGCAGCTCTTTTAAGTAGGAATTGACCATGTCTCCCATTGTCCGCATACAACACGATGCTTTTGATGCCTGGCAGGAAGTCGCTCGTGCACAACAACAGCTTGAGCCCGGAAAGTACGGTGCTCAGGTTACCTTCGTGGGGAGCTTGCGGGATTTCAGCGATGGCTCTGTGGTGCACGCGATGGAATTGGAGCACTACCCCGGGATGACCGAACGTTACATCGAGCGTATGTGTGACGCAGCTGCAGAGCGCTGGAAGCTGCTGCATACGCTAGTTATACATCGGGTTGGAAAGTTATTGCCGGGTGATGCAATTGTCTTGATCGCCGTATGGTCGCCGCATCGTGCGGAAGCGTTTGACGCCTGCCGTCATCTGATTAGCCAGCTCAAGCATGATGCGCCGTTCTGGAAAAGAGAAACGCTCGATAACAAAGATCGCTGGGTGACGACCAACACCGCGGATGTTGGAAGCACTCGGGATAGTGATAAGTTACAGTAGAATATCTACAGCCCGCTGCTACGTAGCCACTCACAAGCTTCTTTAAGCCCGCCCACGCAAGCTTTGTTGCCGTATTCAAGCGCTTTGGTAAAGTCAGAATTAATTAAGCCGCCCTCGAAATAGAGCAAGGCGAGTGTATAACAGTACTTCAAATTGCCTTGTTTACAGCCGTTTGTGCCCATGTCTACGCTTCGGTCTGTGTAACTTTTTGCAAGTTTAAGATCCTTGTCGATTTTTTTCCCGGAGTGGTCACCCCGAGAATAAGCCACGGCCAGATTCAGGCAATCTTGGAGTGAATTGCGTTCACAGCCTTTTTCAAAGTCCTGCGCCCATTTTGGAGGTGCCGTTGCGGCGGTTACCTGTTGTAGACCCAGAAATAATGAGCAAAGCAATAGAGCGCCAAATCTCAAAATATATTTTTGCAAGGAGGTTCTCCGTTTATCTAGTTGCGCAGCGAAGGTTTGGACACGAGCGATATAAATTGCGTTCGCCCCTTTTGTATAAACACTATAAAAATATGAACCATGCGCTTCAAGCTTCCTACATCATACTGGTGTGTGTAATGCCCAGCTAAATAAGCATGGCTTATGTCGGCGCAAATAACTTAGCAGTTGCTTTTGATTTAGAAATCGCTAATTTAAGTTATCCACTGCATGTACCTACATGCCTCGACTTTATCTCGAGTGCGAGAAGCCGAGAACATTCCAAAGCATATTATTTATTTCAAGGGGCAGGAAATATGTCGAAGCTGGTCCGGCCACACGGCAGTGCGGAATTGAAACCGTTACTGCTCTCGGGAGAAAAACTTAAATCCGAACGGTTGCGTGCAAACTCGCTGCCCAAAATTCCAGTCAGCTCGCGAGAAGTGGGTGATCTTATCATGCTGGGCATAGGAGGCTTCACGCCGCTGGATGGCTTTATGACCCGCGCGGATTGGAAAGGTGTTTGTGATGGAATGAAAATGGCCGATGGCTTGTTTTGGCCCATACCCATTACCTTATCAACAGATAAAGATACTGCTAAGACGATCAAGGAAGATCAGGACATTGCTCTGGTTGATCCCGAACGCGATAACGAAATTCTGGCGACGATGCGCGTTACGGAAAAGTACCCCATTGATAAAGCCCACGAATGCCTGACGGTCTATAAGACCAAAGACACTGAACATC
The DNA here is from genome assembly GCA_964532385.1 of uncultured Gammaproteobacteria bacterium. Lineage (GTDB taxonomy): Bacteria > Pseudomonadota > Gammaproteobacteria > SG8-11 > SG8-11 > UBA6921. The sequence goes on from CAZHHW010000008.1 coordinate 43,529, forward strand.
CGGGCGTACAAATGGTGATGGCGCAGGGTGAGGTAAATCTTGCCGGTCCGGTAAAGATACTTTCGCAGGGCGAATTTCCAAGCAAATATCCCGACACATATCTTACCCCGATGCAGACCCGCGCCTTGTTTGAATCCAAGGGCTGGAGCACGGTCGCGGCCTTCCAGACGCGCAATCCCATGCATCGCTCGCACGAATATCTTGCCAAAATCGCCATCGAAATTTGCGATGGCGTGTTGATTCATTCGTTGCTGGGCAAACTCAAGCCGGGTGATATTCCTGCCGAAGTGCGCGTGCAGGCGATCGATGTACTAATCAAAAGCAATTTTGTTGCGAATACCGTGGTGCAGTCTGGGTATCCACTCGACATGCGTTATGCTGGTCCGCGTGAGGCGTTGTTACATGCATTATTCCGTCAAAACTACGGCTGTTCACATCTGATTGTGGGGCGTGATCATGCCGGAGTTGGCGATTATTATGGCCCATTCGATGCGCATCATATTTTTGACCAAATTCCGAAAGATGCGCTGGAAACCAAACCGCTCAAAATCGATTGGACCTTCTACTGCGCCAAGTGCGAGGGGATGGCTTCAATGAAGACCTGTCCGCATGAAGCAGGTGACCGGTTGCTGTTATCCGGCACCAAGTTACGCAAGATGTTGTCGGAAGGTGGTGAAGTGCCGCATCATTTCAGCCGTCCTGAGGTATTGGCAATATTGCGTGATTATTATAAAAACCTGGCTGAAGACGAGAAAGTTGAAGTCAAGCTCAGTGGTCATTCGGCTAAATAATTTTTTTCGAATCCCGTTATGACCGAACCGTACTTGCTCGGTTCGCATGCCGGTTGTGCTGGTGTCAGGACTACACCATAGTCACCGACATCAATCCGAACTACATCACGTTGATGTGCAATTCTGGCTGCAGAAAATCATGGATGAGTATGTTGCATGTGTCTCGACCTGTCGAAAATGCGCGCCAAAGATCTGCATGAGTTACTGCCTGCTTGGGCAAATTATCACCGTATCGTTGCAGAAGCGCGCATGCGTCATATCCAGACGATAGTAATCAGTTAGTGCCGCGAAGGCATCCCACGTTCAATAAGTGCTGCGAAAGTATTGAAATCACCCTGACACCCTACGGCATCGTCCGGTTAAAAACACGCCTCAAGTTGATGTCCAAATTCGTATCGATCAATATGATACGGTTCCAGATGGACGGATAAGGCATCCAGGTTTAAAGCGCCTTAACAAACTTGGCACTACCGTGTGACATCGCTAGGCTTTGCAATGCACTTTGTGTGTCAAGTATTATTTGACGAGCACTCCATTCAAGCAGGGTGTCCACGGAGCGCCGTATCGCAGAACGCAAGGAAGATCGGGAACGGTGCCGCAAGCAGGGAATCGAACGTTTTCGTGAGCAGGATCGGTGCTCCGAAGAGGGTGGCGGGTAAGTCAATACCGGGTTTTGTGAAGCTCGGCCCAAGTTTGAGAGCCTCTTGCCGGTGTAGAATGCGTCATATCCCGGAAGTATAAGGGTATATTCGATTCATTTCTAACGAGGGGTGAGTGCTGGTGAGGAATCAGGTTATTACCACAGGATGTCTGGCGTGGCTGTTTACGTGTACACCGGTACTAGCACAGGTTGCATTTGATGAATCATCAGATGCGATGCATGAACGTGCTGTAAAACTTGCACGCCAAGAAAAATATTCCGAAGCGATTTCGATTCTCGATTCCATTCTGGTACGCGATCCGAAGAATTATCCGGTGCAGCGCGATTATGTGATTATCTCCACCTGGATGGGTCGCTGCGATATCGCATTGGCACATTACGAGAAGATAAAAAATCAGCCTGATCAAGAAACTTATTTGATTACCCCGGTAGCTCAATGCCTAGCCGATTCAGGCAAAACGCAAGCCGCACTAGATATGCTCACCGAGGCTAATCGTCGCAGCGGCGATGAAGAGTCTCAAGACGCATTACGTCAGGTCAAACGCCGATTCGCACTGGATCGCCGTCCGGTTGTCGATGCCGCGGCAGCCACGACCAAGTCCGACGAGGATGCCCGCGACTGGTTTTTGAGCGCGCGGCTCAAGCGTAAAATCAATGATCGCGCCGATTGGTACGTGCGTTTCCTTCATGCGCGCGCGGATGATCCAAAATTCGAGACCGGCGACTTTCATCGTCTGGGCGCTGGGATCATTTACGGTATCAACCAAAATGTCACCCTCATTGAAGACATCGCCGTCGAGATGGACGATGGTTCATCTTTCGGCAGTACTACAACCGTGGTGCTCACGCCGTCAATTTCTGTGCAAGGTCAGCTTGAGTTCGCAAGCTTCGCTGAAGATGTTCCCTTACGTGCTCGGGCGCAAGGAATCGATGCGCGGCGTTATACCGCGTCGGTGAATTATCACACCATCGATTACCGCTGGGATGCTGCGGGCGGTGTTGCCTACTACGATTTTTCCGATGGCAATAACCGCCGTGCGTTGAATGGTTCAGTGGGCTACGCGTTTGAGTTGGCCCCACGTCGTGAACAACGCATTATTGGTGGTATTTACCACACCGGCAATACATTAAGTGCTGATCAGGCTGTGTACTACAACCCGGAGCGCGATTTGAGCGCCACGTTAACCTACAAGTTGGATTTAGTTTACCAGTCCAAATTTCCACGCCACGTGGATCACATTTATGCCCATGTAGGTAGTTATGCACAAGCGGGTCAAAACCCATTCCCAATTTACGGTGTGCGTTACGAGCAAGACTACGATTTGAATGAGGTAACTTCGTTCGCATGGGGTGCTGCACTGCGCCAAAGCGTATACGACGGCGAACGCGAGTTTGAAGCTAATTTAAATGTTTCGGTGAGCCGCAAACTGTGATGATTTTCCGCATGTGTCTGGTCATGGCATTAATCACCGGCGCGCCGCTGAGTACGCATGCCAGTGACTTGATCGTGCTGAATTATCACGATGTAGCAGCGAACCCTGGCAATGATCGTTTTGCGATAAGCCGTTCAACATTCGTTGCACATATGGACTACTTGCAGCAAAACGGCTATCGGCCCCTCTCTTTGTCGGAGCTTGAGCATGCGCTTGATAAACATTTACCATTGCCGGAGAAGTCCATAGTCTTGACGTTTGATGATGGACTGAAAAGTTATCGTGAGTTTGTCGCTCCGTTACTTGAAATCTACCGCTTTCCTTCAGTTGTAAGTCTGGTGACGGCATGGCTCGACGGTGTGGATGTGCCGCCTGAATACAGCGGAAAAATCATGACCTGGAACGATGTCCGTAAAATTACCGCTATGAATGGAATAAGCGTGGTATCCCATACTCACGACATGCATCGAGGGATTCTCGCTAACTCGCATGGCAACCAACGCGGTGCAGCGACTACACGGCAATATTTTCCAGCCACGCAAAGTTTCGAAACGGAAATCCAGTTCCGCGATCGCGTGCGGCGGGATCTCGCATTGTCGTTATTACGTATGCAGCAGGAGCTGGTCCAAGCTCCACATGCGGTGGCCTGGCCCTATGGCGATTACGATGAAGTTGTGATGGAGGAAGCGCGGGCGTTGGGTATGAGGCTGCAATTTGTGTTAAGCGATTCCGATAACTCCGATCTTGTCAAAGGAGTGATCGGCCGCACACTGGTCGTTGATCGACCCGATATCGACAATTTCTCGAAATTATTGACGCGTTCGACCTTGCCCGTGCCGAGACGTTTCGCAGAGATAAATCTTGATGCCTACGAAGGTAAAACGGAAGCTGAACAAGAGGTAATTCTATCTGAATCGTTAAACCGGCTTGCCGCATTGCAACTGAATGCCGTGGTTATTTCACCGGTGAGCAGTGACGGTCAGCGTGCATTTTTTATGACAGCGGCCTTTCCGATCGCCACGGATATCCTTGATCGTGTAGTGCACCAAATCCGCACCCGGCTCAACATCCGTTACATCGTGCTGCGCTTGCCCGCCAATTTGCATGCAAAAGACGAGCAGGTTTTCTATAAAGATCTGGCACGTCTGACCCGATTCAATGCTTTATTATTTGCATCGGATATTAATGCCGCGCGGTTAATCACGGTGCGGAATGCGGTTGCGCGATACCGTCCGCACATAAACTACGGCGTTGTGGGCGACTTGCGGCGCGGTTCAGAGTTTGACTTTATCCTGGTCTCGGCCAAAGGATTCCCAGAAACCATTACTGTGAATCCTGCACAGCTTTGGGTTGCCGTCGATACCGTGGGCGACGAAGCTGCATTGCGCGAGGTGATTGCGCGGTTGGGTGCACAAGGAATATCGAATTACGGGGTCCCCGCGAATTGGGTGCCCAACAATGGCAAGCCAGGCGAAATCCTGGATCATGCTACACGCAGCGGGAGTTGACATATGGAACTGATATTTTTTGTATTCATGTTTTTTTACCCCTTGTTTATGGCGGTGTACTGGATCACGGGTTCATTGCTATTTTTCTTTCGCTGGGAAGGACAGCAAAAAACCCCTGAACTAAAACATCATCCAACCGTAGCGATCCTGGTGCCTTGCCATAATGAGCAAACCAGTATTGCCGATGTGGTCCGTCAGCTTGCATCGAATCATTATCCTTCAATCGAAATCATCGCCATCAATGATGGCAGCACCGATGCGACCGGCGAAATACTCGAAACGCTGCGGCCTGAGGTGCCGCAGCTTAAAGTCATCACTCTCACCAGCAATTATGGCAAGGCCGCGGCATTACGTATGGGCGTGTTGGCGACCTCCGCGGAATATGTAATGTGCATCGATGCGGACGCATTGCTGGAGAAAGATGCTTTATTCTGGATGATGAGGCAGTTCGAAGATGGTCCACGGGTAGGAGCGGTTACTGGTAACCCGCGTGTGGTGAATGATAGATCCCTGCTCGGGCGCATCCAGATTGGCGAATTTTCCGCTATCGTCGGCATGGTTAAGCGCACCCAACGCAGTGTTGGACGCGTGTTCACGGTTTCGGGTGTGAATGCATGTTTTCGCACGGCGGCTTTGCACGACGTAGGTTATTGGTCCAGCGAAACCGTAACGGAGGATATCGACATTAGCTGGAAGCTCCAGTTGCGCCGCTGGGATATTCGTTTTGAACCGCGCGCGCTCACTTGGATTCTGGTTCCGGAAAAGTTTAACGCTTTATGGCGCCAGCGGCTGCGTTGGGCGCAAGGCGGCTATGAAGCGGCAGCCAAGTTCGGTCGTGACATTTTCCGCTGGAAGAATCGCCGCATGTGGGTCGTCAGTCTGGAATACTGGATGAGTGTTCTATGGTGCTATGCCTTGGTGTTCTCTGTCATCTGCTGGGCAGCGACCAATACCTTGCCTGAAGAGTATTGGCCTGAAGTGCTGCGTGTGCCGACCCTATTGCCCGGTTGGACCGGTGTGATTCTTGCCGTGGTGTGCTTGTTGCAGTTTACGGTGGGACTCATTATTGATCGGCGTTATGAACGGCGTGGCTTGATCAAGCATACGTTCTGGGCAATCTGGTATCCGGCGGGCTACTGGTTTTTGAGTGCGGCGACCACCGTTGTTGCGGTACCCAAAGGTATGTTGGCGAAGCGCAAGCAGGCGCGTCATGCACGCTGGACCAGCCCGGTGCGTACTTTACTCACCATGCCGCAATGGCTGCGCGAACGGCGGAAAGATACCGAACAGCGTTCCTATTTTTGGAAGATCATCCCGCGCTCCGAAAAAATGCTCGAAGCTGCACTGATGTTTGCCTCATGGGGTTTGTGGGCCTATTTTATTACCCCGTTATTAAGCTTGGTACTGTGGTACGCCGGCGTTGCGTTGTTTGCTGATCGCATGATTACCCCCACCAGTCTTGAAACCGTGATTGCCTCGTATGGTTATGGTGTGGCCATTATGACCATGTGGTTGTGCCTGGCATTATGGATCACCTGGAACCAAAAACGTTATGGGCGTCATAACCGGCGCAGCGGCGGACCGGGTGCTATCACTGCAGAACAGTCCAGCGCTTTTTTTGGATTGACCCTGGACCAGATCAAGTACATGCGTAATGAGAAACACATTGCCTTGCATCTGGATGAACACGATCATCCCGTGATCGAGACGATGGGTGAACACATGGATAATGTTTATTCGATTGCGCCAGGGACATCCACTATGGCCGGTGCTTGACAGTTATACATCGATGCCAGTGAAATGCCGCGTCCAGCAACGGTTGCAATTATTTCCGATACCCATGGTTTTCTTGACCCGCGCATCACAAAAATAATTCACGATTGTCATTATGCGGTCCACGCTGGCGACATCATGGCAGCCAGCGTGATCGACGCTATGCGCCCGCGCAGCGGCCGTGTTATTGCCGTGGCCGGCAACAATGATATTCCCGAGAAATGGCCCGAAGCGGAAAGCGAGATCGTGCAGCAATTGCCGCACACGGCCGAACTGGAATTACCCGGCGGCATCCTGGTCATCGAACACGGCCATCGCCATGGCCGCCATGCTCCGCGTCATGACCTGCTACGTCGTACCCATCCGCACGCCCGTGCGATCGCCTATGGCCATTCACACCAATTGGTATGTGATCAGGACGAACAACCGTGGGTGATTAACCCCGGGGCCGCAGGACGGGTGCGCACATATGGTGGTCCCTCATGCTTGGTGTTGACTGCGACGCGCACCCATTGGACGCTTGAGACGCATCGGTTTGCGTTGCACTCCTAGGGCGTCGTTGCGCACGAGCGCTGCATGTTTTTTGTACGTTTTGCAGAATGCCATTTCAAATTGTCCATTGCGCCGATGAAGATAAGTTTGTCGGCAACGGGCTGCTGGCATGCCACGACGACACCGATCACATACTTGGTGAAGGACATCGCCACCCTCAAGGCCAAAGGTCGCAAGCTATCTGTTTGCCGATGCGGTGTTGTGGCCAAGCAAGGTATGTTTGTTACTTCCCCACCAGGTTTCCCAGCGTCGTTGACTTAATGACCTGTCCGTCCAGACCCGCTTCCTTGCCAGCCTTGTCGTAAGCAATACCCCTACCAGGCATCGACTCTACGTGAGGGCGATGGATTCCGGGAAAAGGGCGTTTGTTTTTCCTATACTCCTATACTTATCTTTGTTCACTACCTGGCTAATTGTCGGAATAGAATAGCGTGGTCGCCAGCAATCCCTTCGCTGAACTTTCAGTTTTGCCGCTACGGGTCGTGCAGGTCTTTATTGGCCTGATGATTATCGCGGTCGTCGTGGGAGCGCTCTTCGGCAAGCTGAATTGGGGCAGCATTTTAATTTAATTGTAAACACTAAGAGGATATTCGAATGTTTATGAGCAATCCCTTTGCCGAACTTTCGGCACAATTATCTGTTGCCGTGATGCAAGGGTATATTGTTTTGATGGTACTGCTGGTGGTCGGCGGAACCCTTCTCGATATGATGCACAAGAAGAGCGCGAAATATTTTTTCCTGAATGCGGAAAAAGCCAAAAAGGATGCAAAGCGTGAAGTTGGCGCTGGAGAAAAAATCGCCCTTACCACAAAAGTACTGCTGGTCGAAGTGCTGACCTCCGGCGAATTCAAAAATGTAAAACGCAGACTTTCCCATCTGCTGACCATGTGGGGCTTCGTTATTTTCGTTGTGACAAGCGCGATCATGATTTTCGGTTATCCAACCCCAGCCACGCCGGCACCGGACATCCTGCCGCTGCTCTGGCATATCGGCGCGGGCATGCTCTGCCTGGGTGGATACTGGTTCTGGTTCTTTATCCGGGTCGATGTCTCCGCAGAGGGTCTGAGCTGGTGGCGCTTCGAACGGGCCGACCTGTTCATCCTGTCCCTGCTTGCAACCGCCACCTTCGCATTGATCTGGTCTTATACCCAGTACAACGGCATAGCCGGTTGGTCGACCCTGTTCCTGATTCTTTTCGCTGGATCCGGCGTGGCGCTGTTTGGTGGCGTGTACTGGTCCAAATTCGCTCATATGTTTTTCAAGCCGGCCGCTGCTTTGCAAAAGCGCGTGACCCGTGCTGATGGCTCAAGAGAAGGTCTGCCGCGTGAATACGATCTGACGGATCCTGAAGTACAGAAACTGTTTCCAGATATCCCGGAATACATGGGCAAGAATCCGCCCTACATGGGGCACGGTATCAAGCGTGAACCAGCAAAACACTACTAACATCCATTTCACTATTACCTAAAAGTAGAGAGAGATCACTATGCCAACATTCGTATATATGACTCGTTGTGATGGTTGTGGACAGTGCGTTGATATCTGCCCGTCAGACATTATGCACATCGACAAAACACTTCGTCGTGCATACAACATTGAACCCAGCATGTGCTGGGAATGTTATTCCTGCGTGAAAGCCTGCCCGCACCACGCCATTGACGTGCGCGGTTATGCCGACTTCGCGCCGCTGGGTCACTCGGTACGCGTGCACCGCGATGAGGAGAAAGGCACGATTGCCTGGCGCATCAAGTTCCGCAACGGCAAGAAAGACATCGATCTGCTCGCGCCGATTACGACCAAGCCCTGGGGAACGGCTATTCCCAAACTGTCTGAAGTCGCCGCACCCAGCAAACAGATGCGCGATAGCCAGCTTTTGTTTAACGAGCCCAAGTATATCCGCCTGGATGACGGCGATTTGCATACGCTGCAATCCAATGGCCTGAAAATGAAAGAAGGGGTGTACTACTAATGGATTACAAAACTATTGTTGAAGACAACATCGACATCCTGGTGGCGGGTGCGGGCCTCGGGGGTACCGGCGCTGCATTTGAAGCGCGGTATTGGGGTAAGGACAAAAAAATCGTCATTGCCGAAAAAGCCAACATTGATCGTTCGGGCGCGGTCGCCCAAGGCTTGTACGCGATCAACTGCTACATGGGCACACGCTTTGGTGAGAATAAGCCGGAAGATCACGTGCGTTATGCGCGTATGGATCTGATGGGCATGGTGCGTGAAGACTTGCTGTTCGACATGGCGCGCCACGTCGACTCCACGGTTCACCAGTTTGAAGAGTGGGGCCTGCCGATCATGAGAGACCCGAAGAAGGGGACTTACATGCGGGAAGGGCGCTGGCAGATCATGATTCACGGTGAATCCTACAAGCCGATCGTTGCCGAAGCCGCAAAAAAATCCGCAGACAAGGTATTCAACCGCGTTTGCGTCACTCATCTGCTGATGGATGATTCCAAAGAGAACCGTATTGCGGGTGCGGTTGGTTTCAACGTTCGTACCGGTAACTATCACGTATTCAAGTCCAAGACCGTCATCTGTGGTGCTGGTGGCGCGTCCAACATCTTTAAGCCGCGTTCCGTCGGTGAAGGCGCGGGTCGCGTCTGGTATGCACCGTGGTCGTCGGGATCTGCGTATGGTCTGATGATCGAAGCAGGCGCCAAGATGACGCAGATGGAAAACCGCATCGTGCTAGCTCGATTCAAGGATGGTTACGGTCCGGTCGGCGCCTACTTCCTGCACCTCAAGACCTATACCCAAAATGGAATGGGTGAAGAGTACGAATCCAAGTGGTTCCCGGCGTTGACAGAAATGGTCGGTAAAGAATACCTGGATACGGAAGGACAGCATTTGTCGCACAAACCGATCCCGACTTGTTTACGTAACCATGCGTTTATCTCTGAAGTGAATGCTGGTCGCGGTCCGATTCACATGGTGACCATGGAAGCCTTCCAAGATCCGCATCTGGAAGAGATTGGCTGGCACAACTTCCTGGGTATGACTGTCGGACAGGCTGTACTTTGGGCTGCCACCGACGTTGATCCGAAATATGAAAACCCGGAATTAACCACTTCGGAACCCTACGTCATGGGTTCACATGCGACGGGTTGCGGCGCATGGTGCTCAGGTCCGGAAGATCTTTCCCCGCCGGAGTACTACTGGGGTTACAACCGTATGACCACGGTTGAAGGTCTGTTTGGCGCGGGTGATGCGGTCGGTGGTACGCCGCACGCGTTCTCGTCAGGTTCGTTCACCGAAGGCCGTTTGGCCGCCAAGGCCGCCTGCAAGTACATTGACGACGGCAAGGCTGAAGGCATTCGCGTTTCGGATGAGCAGATTGCCAGGCTGAAAGAGAAGATCTACAAGCCGATGGAGACCTACCGGGTCTACAGCAATGAAGTTGTGGCCGGGTCAGTCAATCCAAATTTCATCAATCCGAGACAGGGTCTTGACCGTTTGCAGAAGCTGATGGATGAGTACTGCGGCGGGTTTGGTGTCAACTACATGACGAACGAAAAACTTCTCAATATTGGTCTCAAGAAAATTAAAACGCTTGAGGAAGATATGGAGAAGATCGCGGCATCGGATATACACGAGCTGTTGCGTGCATGGGAATTACACCACCGTGTCCGTACTTCGGAAAGCGTGTTCCAGCATACCTTGTTCCGTAAGGAGACACGTTGGCCGGGTTACTACTACCGGGGTGACGTGATGAAGTTGGATGATAAGAACTGGCACGTACTGACCGTTTCTCATCGTGACCGCAAAACCGGTGAATACACGATGGAAAAAGCGCCGCTTTACCACTTGGTCAGTGAAAAATAGGGCCATGTAATCTTGATTGGCGTGACAACAGGCCAACATTTTTTTGGTGTTGGCCTTTTTTTATGATGGGCATGCCGACTTATGGCGATGGGTAGCGATGAATATTATTGAAAAAACAGATGAAGAAATTTTAGCGCTGGCCAACCCCATGTGGGCTGATCTGGTTAAATACTCGAATGAGAAAAACTACGGTGCGTTCACCCGGCATTTCTCAACGCCGATGAAAATGGGCGCCAATGAAATCGAGATGGGCAAGCAGTTTGCCAGAAGTGATTTGGCGAAAAACCTGTCAACGGATTACAAATATCTCGGCATTATCCGTCGTGGTGAATATGCCACCGTGCTCTATAAACAGACCAATTCCAAAGATAAGAGTGAATGGTTGGGCCGGCTGGTGCTGGGTTACGAAAAGGGCGAGGTCAAAATCTTCGGCGCCACGCTGTTTTAAGATTTATTTGTCTATAATAGGCCCTTTTAGCAATGTCCGATACGATACAAAACGAAAAATTCGTCGAATTGAATTATAAGGTCATCGATCAAAAAACCGGTGGCGTAATGGTTACTATTGATTACCCCCTGGGATATGTGCATGGCGTGAATGATGTGTTGTCTGAACAGGTCACAAAAGAACTGGATGGCAAAAAAGTGGGTGATGTCATCGAAGTGCCGGTTGACACTCGACTGCTGTATGGCGAGAGAGACGAATCGTTGGTGTTTACCGATCGCATCGAAAATGTCCCGGAGGAATTTCGGGAAATCGGCATGACCATCACCATGGAAAATGAAAAAGGTGAGCCCAGAAACTTTATCGTGACCCGCTTGGATGACAAGACATTAACCGTCGATGGCAATAATCCATTGTGCGGCAGAGAAGTCATATTCAGGTTGGAAGTGTTGACGATACGCGATGCAACCGATGAAGAAATCGAACTGGGCGGCGCGGTTGACGCCGACCCGGACATCAATGAAATTCTCGGCCGGGCTCAATGAACTTCTCGCATACTTACATTTTTTACCCGCACAACAAGGCTCTGGAGCTTGCCTTGGCGAATTCCATCGGCAGACTGGGCGATGCTTGGGCTGAAGCGGCGACGCCGGATACCAAGATCACCGTGCCTGATAATTTTCTTTACACGCGGGGAAATTATGAACAGCACCGTTTCAGCGCCAATATTCTTGACAGTGTGCGTGAAGCGCTTGAAGTTTCGTTGACGAATGATGATCGCCAGCAAGAGCCATCCGCCTGGGCGCAGACTCAGAACAGTCTGGGGAACATTTTGGCAGCCCAGGGGCAACAGCAAAGAGATGTTGGGTTGTATGAAAAAGCCATTCAGTGTTTTAACCAGGCGCTGGAAGTGTACGGCCAGGAAACATCGCCCCTCGATTGGGCAGCAACACAATACAACCTGGGAACCGCAAATCAGGCTTTGGGTCGGCAACTGGACAGTGCGAAGTTATTGAAAACAGCCATTGATGCTTATACCGATGCGTTGCTGGTATGGTCCCGTCAAGAGACGCCTGAGAAATGGTCAACAACCATGCATCAACTCGGCGCTACCTTCCATGCCCACGGTATGCTGCTGAAAGGTAATCGTACTTTTCAAAAATCCGTGGTCGCCTATAAAAATGCGCTGGCCGTGCTCGATGCGGATAATTATCCGTTCGAGTTAGCCGCGACACACAATAATTGTGGTGCCGTGCTGCATCATTTGGCTGAATCAGAAGAAAACCCGGATCGCCTGGAAGAAGCAATTCGATCTTATGAAACGGCCTTGGCAGTATGTATGGAGCAGCAACTCCCCATTCATCTGGCCGTGCTCTGCAGGGTAAACAGATCCACCGCACGCAGCGTGTTGGCCGAGTTGACGAAAGACGCGACGCTCGCCGACGAAGCGGCGGATGAGTTTGAATTGATCGTCGAATGTTTTCCGCATGCGCTTCAACCGCTTTGTTTAAAGCATTGCGAGGAGCAGATTAAAAAGGTAAAGCACGCGAGCATCGGCGGCTAGCGTTCAACAATCAGACGAAAGGTGCTTAAGTTTGACGTCGGAAGAAAAACCAGTAACAAAACGCGACCCCAATAACCCATGCCTGTTTTGTAAAGACGCGCGCGGGGTGTCGCTGACGAACGAACTTGCGTACAGCGCACGTGATAGCTATGCGGTGAGCCCGGGTCATACGCTGGTCATCCCGCGTCGCCATGTCGCCAGTTTTTTCGACCTGACGCCCGAAGAGATCAACGCCTGCATGGCGCTTATCACGCAGGAGCGCAGGTTGCTGGACGAGGCGTACAAGCCTGACGGCTACAACATTGGCGTGAACGTTGGGCCGGCGGCCGGGCAGAGTATTTTCCACGTGCATATACACATCATTCCCCGCTACCAGGGTGATGTCGAAAATCCCCAAGGAGGCGTGCGGCATGTGATTCCCAAGAAGGGACATTACACACGTTAGAGGGTATGATCTTGTCAGTTTAGGTGGGAGGGGCTGACACCCGTTTTTATCTTCCTCCCGTTTCACTATTTGAAGGAGTGATGACTATGAGTGATGCACCAAAAACCAGACCCAAGGTTCCAGAAGGCAAGTCACGTTTTCTGACAACCACTCAGATGCCGGC
>CAZHHW010000009.1:0-3421 GCA_964532385.1 uncultured Gammaproteobacteria bacterium
TCGCGGAAACAGCGCACGATCTGGTAGTAACGATCGAAGCCCGACATCATCAACAGTTGTTTGAACAATTGCGGCGATTGCGGCAACGCGAAAAACGACCCCGGATGCGTACGGCTGGGCACCAGATAGTCGCGCGCGCCTTCCGGGGTGGCTTTAGTCAACATCGGGGTTTCAATGTCGATGAAATCGCGGCTGTCGAGGTAGTTGCGCATCGCGCGCGTGACCTGATGGCGCAGGCGTAAATTCTTTTGCATCTGCGGCCGGCGCAGATCGAGGTAGCGGTAACGCAAACGCATTTCTTCGGAGACATCGTCGTCGATGATCTGAAACGGCGGGGTTTCGGCCGCGTTGAGAATCTCGATGCGCTTGATGTCGATTTCGATCCGGCCGGTCGGCAAATCCAAATTGTCGGTGCCTTGCGGACGGTGCCGCACCTTGCCGTCGACGCGCAACACAAATTCGCTGCGCACGCGTTCGGCGATCACGAAGGTCTCGCGCGATTCCGGCGCGATCACCAACTGCACCAGACCTTCACGATCACGCAAGTCGATGAAAATCACCCCGCCGTGATCACGCCGCCGATGCACCCAGCCGCACAGGCTCACGTCCTGATCAATGTGGGTTTCGTTCAACTGACCGCAGTAGTGCGTGCGCATAGCAGGAGCCTTGAAATTTAAGATACGAAGAGCGAGGAATGGTAAGGATTAGCCCCCGGGCATGCAACCACCAAAAGGCGGTGGGGCTCAGGATTTTTCCGAGCTGCTCGCCGCCGGTTTGGCGGCGGGCTTGGCCTCGGATTTCACTTCGGCTTTCGTCTCCGTTTTTGTTTCCGTTTTCGTCTCGGATTTCGCGTCGGATTTTGACTCGCCAGAATCCGATCCACCGGTCAGATTCTTTTTCTTGTCGCTGCCCTTCTTGAAATCGGTTTCATACCAACCCGCGCCTTTTAACCGAAACCCGGCGGCGGAGACCATTTTTTTCAATTGCGGCTTGCCGCATTTGGGACATTCGCTCAGCGGCGCATCGCTGAGCTTTTGCAGCGCTTCCAGATCGTGCCCGCAGGCTTGGCAGACATATTCATAAATCGGCATTCGCAACACCTCAAGACCATTGTGTAACCCGCCCTGGATAATAGGGTTGGGCGGGAATTTTTCAAGGCGGGCAGTATATCACTGCAAACACCACGCACGCGGGCAAAGTCCGCGCTAAACTGACACCCTTTCGCGACTCTGGAAACTTTCGATGACCCGCGCCAGCACCTTCAAAACCATTCCGGTCCGCATTGTCATGACGCCGGAAACCAAATGCGGCTACTGCACCAATTCCAAGTGCTGCACTTACATCACGCAGCAAATCGATACGCCGCGCTCGATGCTCGATTTCGATCAGTTACTGTGGCAGGTCTCGCACCAGAACGTGCAAGCTTATAAAGACGAAGACGGCTGGTTTTTGCTGGTCAACAACACCTGCTCCCATTTGCAAGCGGGCGGCCGTTGCGGTATCTACGAAGTGCGCCCGCAAATCTGCCGCAATTACGACAACGATTATTGCGAATACGACGAACCGGCCGAGGGAAACTTCGAATTGTTTTTCGAGGACTACACTCACTTGCTGAACTACTGCAAGCAGCGTTTCAAGAGTTGGGAGCGCCGCCACGAATAACCATCATGCCGCGCGCGGTCTGGGCTAAGATGGCCTCCGGCGGCTGAACTTTCGTACCTGAATAATTTTCCGGGAGTCCTTGCATGGGGTTTGAGAACATTACCAAGGCTTTTTTCCTGGGAGTGGCGTGCCTCGCGGCGGGCCTATCCGGGTGTGGCGTAAGCGGCACCACCAACCTCACCGCGGAGATCACCGCGCCCAGCAACTGCGGAGTGGCCAATTCCGCCAGCCTGACTTACCTGTTTTTCAGCAGCCTCGATGCCACTTGCCCGGGGAAACCCGCCGTGGTGGATGCCGGCACAGACGTGCAATCGAATATTTTCAATCCGGCCTGGATTTTCCCAACCGGCAGTTACAACGCCTCTACCCAAACCGTAACCGGCATCCAGAATCACGTGATGGTCTATGCCAAGACCGACGGCAAGTTTTATAAAGTAAGCGCGCTCAAAGGCAGCGGCCTACCCGCCTCCACGGCGTTTTCCAGTGTGAACTCCGATAAAGTTTGTGCGGCCGTACTGAGCGCTTTCGATTTCGCAACCCCCGACAATTCACAAATCGTGTACCGCAGCGCGGGGGCTAATAACGCTTGTTACGACAGTGACGATGTTTACAAAATGGTGCGCTTGAGTATGGCAATTACGGATGCGCCCGTGCTGGCTAAGGAACCGCTGCTGTTCAGCACCGCGTTTCACGACTGGGCGACGGGTGCAATTTCCGGCTGGCTGGTCAACGATGCAGGCGCGCTGAAACACTGCGATGCCAATTTCGGAAATTGCAGTGCGAGTTTAACAACCATCAAGAATTACGCCTCGGTGGTGTGGATCGCGGGATCAAACCGCTGGCTGCTGGACCTCGATCATGTGATCTACGCCTACAACGGCGATACCAAAACATTGTCGTCGGCGCTCCATACCATCAACAGCAGCAGCGACGGTATCAGCCATTTTGTCACGTATAGAACTGGCGACGGCAACAACTTCTACTTTACAACCAGCAAGGCGCCCCAAGCGATTTATAGTGTTCCGATCGATGGCAGCGCACAGGCCTCTCAAATCAATTTGCCTTCGGACACGGACAGTATCGCGGGCTTGACATTATCCACGAACACGCTGGTGTACTGGACCAACACGGCGATCAAGACCATGGCGAAAAGTGGAGGTAGTGCAACTGCGTTACTCACCCGCACTTCACCTGTTGTCGTCGCGGTCCGTGATAACCACATTTATTACCATACGGGAGGCGCCACGCCGTCCGCCGGAGTGATCGATGACGATGTAGTTCCAAACACGGAGACCGCGAATGCGAAATGGGTGGGCTTTATTCAGGGCACAACCTGGAATCTGAGCGACGGTTTTGCCGCGATCTATCAAACCCAATCCATCATCCGCGCCGATGGCTACACTTCCAGTAAAGGCTCTGCTGGCGCGAGTCTTCGTTCCGTCAACACAACAACCACTGCCGAACTGGTGCTGGGAACGGTACCGGCCGACATTGTCAGCCTTTATTGTTCGAGCTTTGGCGCCAATGCCTTGTGCAACGGGTTGAACACCTCGACTCAGAACGATATCTTTTTTCTAAACGCGGATAGCGCCGGTTCCTTTTTACGCATCACCGATACCCCCGATAAAAACGAATTTCCGCTTTAAGTAGGTAGCGTGCGCCGTGCGCACGACGTCCGCATGAGGATACAGGTCGTGCGCTACGGCAAATTATTCCTAATTCAACAACCCTCAAGCTTCTTCTCCAAGCGCTGCACCGA